>DASSQL010000001.1:0-12974 GCA_035702525.1 Ornithinibacter sp.
CCGTGGCACCGCGGCGCGAGCCGCGGCCGCTGGGAAGGCCGAGGCGACGCTTCTGGGGCGCGATGACCCCTTCCTGGCGCAGCTTGGCGCGCGTCTTGGGCTCGACGTAGAGCCGGCGCAGTTCGGAGACCCACTCGGGCACGTCGAGCGACCCGCGACCGTCCATGGTGCCCTCGGCGGCCGACCCGTCGCGGCCGTCTGCGGCCATCCCTGCCGCCGGTGACGTGTCAGGCACGCGGGTGCGCCTGCGCGAAGGACCGCTTGAGCCGGTCGACGGAGACGTGGGTGTAGATCTGGGTGGTCGCGAGCGACGCGTGCCCGAGTAGCTCCTGGACCATCCGCAGGTCAGCGCCCCCTTCGAGAAGATGGGTCGCGGCGCTGTGCCGCAACCCGTGTGGCCCCAGGTCAGGGGCGTCCGCGACGTGCCGCAACAGGTCGTGCACGACGGCGCGGATCTGACGCTGGTCGGCCCGACGTCCGCGGCGACCGAGCAGCAGGGCCGGCCCGCTCTCGGGCGTGGCGAGCCGCGGGCGGCCGTCGTCGAGCCACGCGAGCACCGCCCGGCGCGCGGGCAGCCCGAACGGGACCCGACGTTCCTTGTCGCCCTTGCCGACCACCCGCAGCACGTTGGCCGACAGGTCGACGTCGTCGACGTCGAGACCGACGAGCTCACCGACCCGGACCCCGGTGGCGTAGAGCAGCTCCAGCGCCGCGCGGTCGCGCAGGTGCACCGGGTCGTCGTCGTCGGCCGCGACCGCCGCCACGTCGAGCAGGGCGGCCGCCGACCGCTGCGCGAGCACCGGTGGCAGCGTGCGGTGCCGGCTGGGCGCGCTCAGCCGCAGCGACGGGTCGGCCGGGATCCGGCCGGTGCGCTCCAACCAGCCGAAGAAGGTGCGCAGCGACGCGGACGTGCGCGCGATGGTCGCTCGTGCGGCTCCCCGGCGGGAGAGGACGCCGAGCCAGGCCCGCAGGTCGGCCAGGGTGACCGCCCGCAGACCCTCGTCATCGCGCACGTCCACCTCGTCGAGGAACACGTCGATGTCCCGCACGTAGGCACGCACGGTGTGGGGCGATCTACCCCGTTCTGAACGCAGGTGGCGCTCGAATGCGGGCAGCGCGTCGGAACGGACGACGGTCACGCGCACACCGTGTCATTTCGCGGCCCCGAGCGCAACGACTCGCCCGAGATGTCATTCGGCGACTTCGCTGGTGGCGCGGCGTGTCTTGCGCCACCGGCCGGCATCCTTGGTCACCAGACCCTCGGCCTCGAGCACGGCCAGGATGCCGACCAGCCGCCGGGCCTCGACACCGCTGGACGAGGCGAGCCGGTCGACGGTCGCCGCACCGCGAAGCGGCACCGCCGACCACACCCGGTACGACTCCGCGTCGAGGTCGTCTCCGGGCGCAGCCGGGCGGACCCGACCGCCGGTGTCGGGCAGGAGGTGCTCGCCGATCCGGGCCGCCAGCTCGGCGACCTCTGCGGCATCGGTGACGAGCACGGCATCGGTCTCGCGCAGCAGCGCGTGGCACCCGGCAGACGTCATGCTCGTGACCGGCCCGGGCACGGCTCCGACCGGCTGGTGGTGCTCCCGTGCGGCCTTGGCCGTGGTGAGGGAGCCCGACCTCAGGTTGGCCTCGACGACGACCGTCGCCCGCGCCAGGAGGGCGATGATCCGGTTGCGTGCCAGGAACCGCGACCGGTACGGGGCACAGCCCACCGGCACCTCGCTGACCACCGCACCGACGGCGGCGATCTGGTCGAGCAGGCCCCGGTGCGCCGTGGGGTAGGCCCGGTCGGCGCCGCACGCCAGCACCGCGACGGTCGGACCCGCCGCAGCCAGAGCTGCGCGGTGCGCTGCGGAGTCGACCCCGTAGGCCGCGCCGCTCACGATGGTGAACCCGCGCATCGCGAGCCCGTCGGCGAGGTCGGCCGCGACACTCAGGCCGTACTCGGTCGCGGCTCGCGACCCCACGATGGCGACGCTGCGCTCGACCAGGGCCCCGAGGTCGGGGTGCCCACGCACGAACAGGCAGTACGGCGGCTCGCCCAGGCGGTCGAGCCCGATCGGCCACTCGGGGTCGCCGGGCACGAGCACGCGCACCCCGTGGTGGTGCGCCGCCCGAGCCATGCCGTCGAGGTCGAGCTCGGGCAGCCGCACGTCCCACCCGTCTCGCGCCGACAGCTGCCCGGCTCGCAACCGCGCCAGGGCCTGAACAGCCCCGCCCTCCCCCAGCACCCTGGTCACGCCGGCGTCGCGCGGCTCCGCGAGGAAGGCCCACGCAGCCCGCGCCCAGCGCTCGTCGAGCTCCAGCCCGCTGGTCGGTCGCGACGTGCTGCCGCGACCGGACACACCACTCCTGCGGCCACCAGCTCACCGCTGCGCAGGGCGAGCCCGGTGGCCACCTCGTCGCGGCCCGGCACCTCGAGGCCGGCCAGGTCGGCCGCCGACCACGCGACGCGCAGCACCCGGTCGTAGCCGCGCAGGGTCAACCGACCCTGCTCGAGCGCGCGCTCGAGGACGGCAGTCGCGTCGGGCGGCAGCTTGAACGGGGGACGCCGCAGCACGTGGCCGGGCACCAGCCCGTTGGTCGCCCAGCCGTGCTCGGCCCACCGGTGGCGCTGGGCCCGCCTGGCCTCCGCCACCCGTGCAGCGACGGTGGCGCTGGACTCTCCGGTCTCGTCGCCGAACGCCGCCCGGTGCACCGGGGGCACGTGCACCTGCAGGTCGACCCGGTCGAGCAGCGGGCCGGACAACCGGCCCGCGTACGAGCGGATCTCCATGGGCTTGCACGAGCAGTCGAGACCCTTGCCGTACGAGCGGCCGCACGGGCACGGGTTGGCCGCGAGGACGAGCAGGAACCGCGCCGGGTAGCGCACCACCTGGCGAGCCCGCATGATCACCACCTCGCCGGACTCGAGCGGCTGGCGCAGGGTCTGCAGCACCGAGCCCTTGAACTCGGGCGCCTCGTCGAGGAAGAGCACACCGTGGTGGGCCCGCGAGATCGCCCCGGGCAGGACCACCCCGGTGCCGCCCCCCGTGATGGCCGCCATCGACGCCCCGTGGTGCGGCGCGACGAACGGTGGCGTGCGGTCGAGCTCGACGACCTCGCCGACCTGCCCGGTGAGCGAGCGGATGGCGTGGGTCTCGAGTGCCTGCTCGCGGCTGAGCGGCGGCAGCACGGTGACCAGCCGCTCGGCCAACATGGTCTTGCCGACCCCCGGCGGGCCGGACATGAGCAGGTGGTGCCCACCCGTGGCGGCCAGCTCGAGGGCGAGCCGCGCCTCGGGCTGCCCGACGACGTCGGCGAGGTCGGGCCCCGACCGGGTCGGGACGTCACCCACCGCGGGTTGGGGTGCGGGCGGTAGCGGCGTGCCGTGCTCGGCGGCGGCGTACCAGTCGACGACGTCGCGCAGGCTCTCGGCGCCGTGCACCGTGACCCCGTCGACGAGCTGGGCCTCGCCGACGTTCTCGACCGGCACGACGACGTGGGTCGCCCCCGCCCGCGCGGCCGCCAGCACCGCGGGCAGCACCCCGTGCACGCCGCGGACCCGCCCGTCGAGCGCCAGCTCGCCGAGGTGGACGACGTCGCGGGCGAGCCCACCGCGGATCACGCCCGCGGCCAGCAGCACGGCGACGGCGATGGGCAGGTCGAAGCAGGCCCCGCGCTTGGGGATCGACGCCGGGGACAGGTTGACGGTGACGCGGTGCGGGGGCACCGGCACCCCACTGGTCGCGGCCGCCGACCGCACCCGGTCGGGTGCCTGGGCGCACGCGGCATCCGGCATACCCCCGATCGCGAAGTGCGGCAGCCCCTGCGCGATGTGCGCCTCCACGTCGACGACGGTGCCGTCGAGCCCGGACAGGGCCACCGACCGGGTGCGCCCCAGGCCCTGGCTCACGACCCGACCCCCACGACGTGCCGCACCACGGCCGGCCGACCGGGCCGGCACAGGATGCCGACCACGTCGACCCGCACCTGCGCGACCCCGGACCGGTCACCGTGCCCGGCGAGGTACGCCGCCGCGAGGTGCCGCAGGCGCATCGCCTTGGCGAAGGTGACCGCCTCGACCGGCTCGCCGAACCCCGAGGAACGGCGCGTCTTGACCTCGCAGATGACGAGGCAGTCGCCGTCGCGGGCGACGATGTCGACCTCGCCGATCTCGCACCGCCAGTTGCGGTCGAGCACGACCATGCCGCGCTCACGCAGGTACCGGACGGCCAGCGCCTCGCCGTAGCGGCCCAGCGCCGCGGTCGGGCGCGGTGGACGCGCCGCGACCCGGCGCGCTCGGGCCGCAGCGGTGCTCGCGGTGAGGCGCTGGGGTGGGTCGGTGCTCGTCATGACCGAAGCCAACCGGCCGGCGCACCCCGGCAACCACCCCCGCCCCGAACCTGTGGACGACGACCCGCCGGAGCGCCGCCCTGTGGACGACGCACCACCGAGGGGGGCTACCTCAGAACTCGCCCTTGGGCAGCTCGAGCTCGCTCTTGGCGAGCTCCTCGACGTTGACGTCCTTGAACGTCACGACCCGCACCGTCTTCGCGAAGCGCGCTGGGCGGTAGATGTCCCAGACCCACGCGTCGTGCATGGTGACGTCGAAGAACACCTCGCCGCCGTCGGAGCGCACCTTCACGTCGACCGAGTTGCACAGGTAGAAGCGCCGCTCGGTCTCGACGACGTGGCTGAACAGCCCGACGACGTCGCGGTACTCGCGGTAGAGCGCCAGCTCTGCCTCGCTCTCGTACTTCTCGAGGTCCTCCGAGCTCATCGCTCTCCCACTCGCGTCAGGTCGGTCGTGCCGGTCAGGTCGGTCAGGTACTGGTCGTCGGGGGCCACGGCAGCCGGGCCGACCGCGTCGAACGCCTCGGGCGGCATCCGCACGCTCATCCCGTCATCATCGTCCATCGTGCCGGGCAGCCGCCACGAGCGTCGGTGCAGGTCGCACGGGCCGAGCCGGCGCAGCGCGTCGAGGTGCTCGGGCGCGGCGTACCCCTTGTTCTCGACCCAGCCGTAGCCGGCGTACGCCTCGTCGGCACCGAGGTCGACCATGATCCGGTCGCGGGTGACCTTGGCGAGCACGCTGGCCGCGGCCACCGACGAGCACTTGAGGTCGGCCTTGATCATGGTGGTCACCGGTGGGGTGTCGACGCGCTCCTCGTGGGCGAACGCGAGCAGGCCGACGTCCTCGGGCGAGGTGAGCCAGTCGTGGTTGCCGTCGAGGATGACCAGGTCGGGCCGGATGCCGGTCGCGGCCAGCGCACGGCAGCCGGCCAGGCGGAGAGCGGCGATGATGCCGATCTCGTCGATCTCGTCGGCGCTCGCGTGCCCGACGGCGTGGCCGAGCGCCCAGCGCTCGATGCGCGGCACCATCCGCTCACGGGCGTGCGGCGCGAGCAGCTTGGAGTCCTTGACGCCCTGGGGTGCCGTGCGGCAGGTCTCGTCGATGATGACGACGCCGACCGTCACCGGACCGGCGAGCGCACCGCGCCCGACCTCGTCCATGCCCGCGAGCACCCGGTGGCCGTCGCGCTGCAGGGCCCGTTCGACGCGCAGGCTCGGCCGGCGCGGACCCGTCGGGCTCACGGCCCGGCCGTCGCTTCGGGGACGTCGGCGAAGGTCTCCTCGTGGTCGGACAGCCACCCGGCACGGTTCAGCGGCCAGACGATCGCCACGGCACGACCGGTGATGTCGTCGATCGGCACCGAGCCGTCCAGGCCGTCGCCGGACGGGTCGTGGAAGCGGGAGTCCTCGGAGTCGGAGCGGTGGTCGCCCATCACCCACACGTGGCCGGCCGGCACGGTGATGTCGAAGTTCATCGAGCTGGGCACGTCGCCGGGCTTGAGGTAGGGCTCGGTGATCTCGGCGCCGTTGACCGTCAGCTTGCGGTTCTTCGAGCAGCAGACGACGTGGTCGCCGGGCAGGCCGATGACCCGTTTGATCAGGTGGTCCTCGGACTCGGCGGGGAGCAGGCCGACGAACACCAGCCCGTCGTGGATGGCGCCCGAGACGCCGTCGCGCTCGACCGGCGGCGCCAGCTCGAGCCAGCCACCGGGGTCCTGGAAGACGACGACGTCACCGTGCTTGAGGTCGACCGGGCCGGGAGTCAGCTTCGAGACGATGACCCGGTCGCCGACGAGGAGGGTGTCCTCCATCGACCCCGAGGGGATGAAGAACGCCTGGAGCAGCCAGGTCTTGACGATGAAGGAGAGCACCAGGGCCATGACGACCACGACGACGACCTCGCGGACCGCCGCCGTGACCAGGCCCAGCGGGCCCGGTTGGGGCGCTTCGTCGGGTGCCACGTGCCGGCCCTCCTCGTGCGCGGACCGGTCGCCGGGCGGGGTGGCGCCCACGGGCCCCTCCTGACCCTCGGCCACGGGGTCGGTCTCGGGGGTGGTCACGGGGCCGCCTGCGGGGCGGGGGCCACGGTGCCGAACCGGCTCAGCGGCCAGACGCGCAGCACGACGGTGCCGACCACCGCGTCGCGGGGCACGGTCGACGCCACGGGGGCGGTGAGGGACACGGCATCCGGCGTGGACGACCCGACGACCGCGAGCTCGCTCTGCGCCCCGATGTCGACGTTCAGCAGGTCGGCCGCGGCGGCCAGGACCCGCCCGATCACGCCGTCGGCGGCGGGGGTGGAGCGGTCGACGGTGGCCGTGGCCGTCGTGTCGACGACGACGAGGTCACCGGGGTCGGCGGCGGGCCGCACCTTCCACACGAGGACACGGTCTCCTGGTTCGACGGCGGGCGCGAGGGCGGCCGTGGGGACGAAGTACGACTGGAGCACGAAGGCCTGCACCAGCGCGGTGGCGACGATCGCGGCCGCGAGCAGCACGACCGGCCGGGGACGACGCGACCCGGCGTCGGCCACCGAGGTGGCCGGTGCCGGGTCGGCGTCTGGTCGGGCGGTCACCCCGCGGAGCCTAGTCGGCCCGTCTGGGATGAGCGCACCGGAACCGGGTCGTCTCAGCGCGCGACCGGGGTGTCGCGCTTCTCCTTGATCTTGGCGGCCTTGCCGCGAAGGTCGCGCAGGTAGTACAGCTTCGCGCGACGCACGTCACCGCGGGTGACGAGCTCGATGTGGTCGATGATCGGGGTGTGCAGCGGGAAGGTGCGCTCCACGCCGACGCCGAAGGAGACCTTGCGGACGGTGAAGGTCTCACCGACGCCGCCGCCGTGGCGACGGATGACGACACCCTGGAAGACCTGGATGCGCGAGCGCGTGCCCTCGACGACCTTCACGTGGACCTTGACGTTGTCACCGGCGCGGAACGCGGGGATGTCGGTCTTGAGGGAGGCGGAGTCGAGCTCGTCGAAACGCTGCATGACGGATGTCGCTTTCTCGCGGCCTGCCACAGGTCACCCGCGGGTGTTGGTGATGCTTGGTTCGAAGGTGCGTCCGTCGGGCCGCATGCCGGGTGGACCGAGGTCCTGGGCACTCCCCCCGTGGCGGGGGCCGTCGAGTCGACGGGACGCAGCCACCCAGTCTGCCAGAGGTGGGCACGACCGGAGAAATCGACGGATGCCGTGCCGCCGGCCCCCGGTGGCTCCCCACCGCATACGGTGTGCGCGTGACCATCGACCCGGGCCTGCCCGTCGCCCTCGCGGTGGTGCTGCTGCTCACCCTCACCGTCACGATGTACCTGGTGGGTCGGCTGCCGAAGCCCGGCTCGACCCTGTTCGCCGCCGCACGCGCGATCGTGCAGCTGAGCATCGCGGCGCTGGTCATCGCGGCCGTCATCAAGTCGCTGGTGCTGTCGCTGCTGTTGCTCGCCTTCATGTTCGTCATCGCGGTGGTGACGACCGTGCGCCGGGTCGAGGCCCCCAAGGCCTGGCCGTGGGCGACCGTGGCGATGCTGGCCGGGCTGCTGCCGGTGGTGGTGATCATCCTGCTGACCCGCACGGTGCCACCGACCGGCATCGCGCTGGTGCCCGTGGTCGGCATCCTCGCGGGCAACACGATGAACGGGCACACGCTCACCTGCCGCCGAGCGTTCGCGGCGCTGCGCGAGGAGAAGGGCCAGTACGAGGCGGCCCTGTCGCTCGGGCTGACCCGCGCCCAGTCGGTCGGCGAGGTGGTGCACCGCCGGGTGCCCGAGGCGCTCATCCCGGGGCTTGACCAGGTGCGCACGGCCGGGGTCGTGACCCTCCCGGGCGCGTTCATCGGGGTGCTGCTGGGTGGCGGCTCGCCGGCGCAGGCCGCGGCCGCCCAGGTGCTGGTGCTGATGGGCATCATGGCGGCGCAGACGACCACGGCCGTGGTGGCCGAGCGGCTGATCGGCGAGGCCCGGCTGCTGCCCGACGACCTCAAGGCCTCGTTGCAGCCCTGACCCGGTCGCTGGCGCGGCCGTAACTCGCTGTCCCCGACCCTGCGCGGTCGCTAGGTTCGGCGGCATGCACTCCCTGAAGGACGCGGTGGACGAGGCCGCGAACAGCAGCGGCTTCTCCGGCGTGGTGCGGGTCGACCGGGCCGGCGCGATCGAGCTGGCAGCGGCCTACGGGTTCGCCGACCGGGCCCACCGGATCCCCAACACCATCGAGACCCAGCTCGGCACCGCGAGCGGGACCAAGACGCTGACGGCGCTGGCGGTCATGGCGCTGGTCGAGCGCGGCACCCTGGCGCTCGACACGACCGCCCGGTCACTGCTCGGCGACGACCTGCCACTGGTCGCCGACGACGTGACGGTCGCGCACCTGCTGGCCCACCGCTCCGGCATCGGCGACTACTTCGACGAGGAGGCCGCCACCGACATCACCGACCACGTGATGCCGGTGCCGGTGCACGAGCTCGCGACCACCGAGCAGTACCTGGCCGTCCTCGACGGGCACGAGACCCGCTTCCCGGCCGGCGAGCGGTTCTCCTACAACAACGGTGGCTACGTCGTGCTGGCCCTGCTGGCGGAGCGGGCGAGCGACGTGGGTTTCCACGACCTGGTGCGCACCCTGGTCTGCGAGCCGGCGGGGATGGTCGACACCGCGTTCCTGCGCTCGGACGAGCTGCCCGGCCGCGCCGCCATCGGCTACCTCAGCGCCGACGGGCTGCGCACCAATGTGCTCCACCTCCCCGTGGCGGGGAGCGGGGACGGCGGCGCCTACTCGACGGCGGCGGACCTGCACCGCCTGTGGGAGGCACTGCACGCCGGACGGGTGGTCTCACCGCAGACGCTCGCCGAGATGCTGCGACCGCACAGCGACTGGCCCGAGGAGAACAGCCGCTACGGTCTCGGCTTCCACCTGCACGCGACCACCGACACGGCCTGGCTCGAGGGGTACGACGCAGGCGTGTCGTTCGCCAGCGTGCACCGACCCTCGTCGGCGACCACCTACACGGTCATCTCCAACTGGACGGACGGTGCGTGGCCGGTCGTCCGGGCGATCAGCGACGCCTCTTGGTGAGGTCGACGGCGCCCGGGTACGTGGGCTCGCCGGCCACCAAGCGGTACCCGGCCTTCTTGTAGAACCGCTGGTTGCCCTCCTCGAGCACACCGGTCGTGAGCCAGAACCCGGTCACCGAGGCAGGCGCCAGCGACTCCCCCAGGGCGAGCAGCTCGCGGCCCAGCCCACGCCCCTGGAGGTCAGGGGCCACCATCAGCCGGCCCACCTCCCACGACGTGGCGTCCACCGGGCGCAGCCGCCCGCGCACCGAGGCGACCAGGCGCCCCGGCGAGCCGTCCGACGACCGCACCCGCACGGCGTACGTCGTCCACTCCCCCAGCCCGGCCACGACGTCGGCGAGCTCTTCCACCAGCGGGGGCACCGCCCACCGGCCCTGCGCCGCGAGGCCTTCACGCACCCAGCAGGCCCGCTGCAGCACGAGCAGCTCCGCGGCGTCGGCCGGGGACGCGACCCGAACGTCGAGGTCGGCGAGTGCGCCGGCGGTGGCCGAGACCGGCAGCAGGTCGGGGCGGCGGGCGGCCGTGCGCTCCAACCGCTGGGCGTGCCGCCACGCGGCGATCGCCCCGTGGTCGCCGGAGAGCAGCACCGCAGGGACGTCACGCACCGTGCCGGCGTCGTCCCAGGAGGCGGGGCGCGTGTAGACGGGGTACTCGAGCAGGCCGTCCTCGTGCGACTCCTCGACGAGCGACTCCGCGTTGCCGACGACCCCGGGCAGCAACCGCCCGACGGCCTCGACCATCGCCAGCACCGCGACCTCGCCGCCGTTGAGCACGTAGTCGCCGAGCGAGACGACGGTGACCGGCATCCGCGTCGCCGCGTGCTCGTAGACGCGCTCGTCGAGGCCCTCGTAGCGCCCGCAGGCGAAGGCCAGCCACGGCTCGTCGGCGAGCGAGCGCGCCAGTGCCTGGCTGAAGGGGACTCCGCCCGGCCCGGGCACGATGAGGTGCGGCACCGCGGCATCTCCACCGTCCCCGGCGGGCCCGGAGGCCACGACGGCGTCCAGCGCCTCGGCCCACGGCTCGGGCTTCATCACCATGCCGGCGCCGCCGCCGAAGGGGCTGTCGTCGACGGTGCGGTGCCGGTCGTGGGCGAAGTCGCGCAGGTCGTGCACGCGCACGTCGAGGATGCCGTCACGTCTCGCCTTGCCGATGAGCGACAGGTCGAGTGGCGCGAGGTACTCGGGGAAGATCGAGACGACGTCGACGCGCACCGGGGTCACACCCCGAGGTCGAGCAGGCCGGGCGGTGCGTCGACGACGACCCGGCCGGCCTCGAGGTCGACCTCGGGCACGAGTGCGGCCACGAACGGCACCTGCGCCTCGCGGCCGTCGGGCAGCAGGATGACGAGCCGGTCCTGGGCCGCGCCGAGCTCGAGCCCGCCCACCGACCCCAGCACCGTGCCCGCGGGGTCGACGACCGCCAGGCCGCGCAGCTGCTCCTCGGTGAAGACGTCGTCCTCGTCGGGCGCGGGCAGCACGTCGGCGGAGTCGACGACCAGGCGGGTGCCGCGCAGCGACTCGGCGCCGGTGCGGTCGGGGATCTCCTCGAAGGCGACCAGCCACACCCCGTTGTGAACCCGGGTCGACCGCACGGTCAGGGCGCGCGGCACCCCGGTGCCGGTGGTGGCCTCGGTGTCGATGACCGTGCCGACGGCGAGGCGGTGCTCGGGCTCGTCGGTGTGCAGCTGCACGGTCACCTCGCCGAGCAGCCCGTGGGGCTTGCCGATGCGGGCGACGAGGACGGTGGAGTCGGCGGACATGCCCCCGATCCTCTCAGGTGGACGCGACGCGGCCGGACAGGCGGTCGAGGGCGGACCGGACGCAGCCGGGGCGCTCCACCCAGGTGAAGTGACCGGCATCCGGCTCGATGACGCACCACGCACCGGGGATGCGCTCGACCGTCGCGACCGTGGCGACGTCCGGCGGCATCGGGCTCTCGCGACCGCTGAGGACGCCGACGGGCACGCCGATCGTCGCCAACGACGCGTCGAGCGCGGGTAGTCGCTCGACCAGGTCCGCCCACAGCCCCTCGGACGCCGCCAGGCACAGCCGCACCCCCGGGAACGGGGGCGCCCCCTCACGGGTGGCGAAGTAGGAGGGCCACAGGATCTCGAGCAGCTCGACCTGCTGGTCGACGGTGGCGGTCCCACTGCTGTCGAGCGCCTCCAGCTCCCTCGCCCGCCCGGCGAGGTCCTCCGGCACCCTGCGCAGCAGCTCGGCACCGAAGGCGGCCGCGCCACCGTCGCCCACCCCGCCGAGCGGGTCCACGGCCAGGATGCCGGTCAGCCGGTGCGGCAGCGCCAGCGCGACGTGGAGGGCAAGGTGCCCACCCCAGGAGTGACCCACGACGAAAGCGCGCTCCCAGCCGAGGTGGTCGAGCACCGCCTCGATGTCGGCCACGGCCCGGGCGATGGTGAACGGACCCTCGTCCGTCGACGGGGACAGGCCGCGCTGCTGGAACAGGGCCACCCGGTAGGCCCCGTCGAGCACCTCCTCGGCCATCGGGTCGAGGTACTCGTGGCCCAGCCCGGGGCCCCCGTGGAGGACCAGCACGGGCGCACCCTCGCCGGCCACCCAGCCTGCGATGGCACCGTGGGCGGTGGGGGCCGTGAACCAGGTGCGCTCCATGGTGCCGACCGTACCGTCGGCGAGGGGGACGACGAAGGGCCGCCGGATGTCCCGGCGGCCCTTCGTGGTGCTGGTCGGGTCAGCGGACCCGGTCGGTGTCGACGATGTCGATGCGGATCTGGCGACCGCCGGCGAGCGCACCCATGACGGTGCGCAGCGCGCTGGCGGTGCGGCCGGACCGACCGATGACGCGGCCGAGGTCGTCGGGGTGCACCCGGACCTCGAGCACCTCACCGCGACGCAGGTCCTTGCGGCGGACCTGCACCTCGTCCTTGTTGTCGACGATGCCCGTCACGAGGTGCTCGAGAGCCTCCTCGAGCATGGTCAGGCCTTCTCGCCGTCAGTGGCCTCGGCCGCGGGGGCCTCGGCCTCGACGGCCGGGGTCTCCTCGGCGGGGGCCTCGGCGGCCGGAGCCTCGGCGGCGGGCGCCTCGACGGCCGGCTCGGCCTTCTTGGCGGCGCGCTTCTTCGGGGTGGTGGCGCCGGTGCCGTCGTCGCCGGTCTTGCCGGCGGCGGCGAGGGCTGCCTCGTAGAGGTCCTTCTTGGAGGTCTTCGGGGCCTTGACCCGCAGGGTGCCCTCGGTGCCGGGCTCGCCCTTGTACTTCTGCCAGTCACCGGTGATCTTCAGCAGCGCGGCGACGGCCTCGGTCGGCTGGGCGCCGTTGCTGAGCCAGTACTGCGCACGGTCGCTGTCGATCTGGATGACCGAGGGCTCCTCGGTGGGGTGGTACTTGCCGATCTCCTCGATGGCCCGGCCATCGCGCTTGGTGCGCGAGTCCATGACGACGACGCGGTAGAACGGTGCACGGATCTTGCCCATGCGCTTCAGTCGGATCTTGACGGCCACGGTGGTGGTCACTCCACTTCATCTGGTGAGCACGGCGAGACCGCGCACGGATCGCGCGGGGTGCCGGATGCTCCGGTGTAGGCGTCCGGTCCGGCGGGCACGA
>DASSQL010000002.1:0-8750 GCA_035702525.1 Ornithinibacter sp.
GCGCAGGCGAGCATCGCGACGACGGCCTCCGGCACCATCGGCATGTAGATGACGACCCGGTCGCCCTTCTCGACGCCGAGCGAGGCGAGCGCTCCGGCGAAGGTGGCGACCCGGTCGAGCAGCTCGGCGTAGGTGAAGGTCTGCACGGTGTCGGTGACCGGGCTGTCGTAGATCAGCGCCGCCTGGTCGCCGCGGCCGTCGCGCACGTGCCGGTCGAGCGCGTTGAAGCAGGTGTTGAGCGAGCCCCCGCGGAACCAGCGGTAGAACGGCGGGTTCGAGTCGTCGAGCACCGTGGTCGGTTCGGTGATCCACTCGACCGCCTTCGCGGCGTCGCCCCAGAAGGCCGTGGGGTCGGTGATCGACTGCTCGTATGCCGCTGCGTAGGCGCCGTTGCTCATGACCCCATCGTGGACCCACCCCCCGGTGGGTCCGCCACTGGTTCGGTCGGCATCGTCCGCGGACGGGCGTAAACCGCGCCGAACGGAGGCGCCGGGCGGGTCAGTGCGCGCCGTTGGCGTTGAGCACGACGACACCCAGGATGATCAGGCCGATGGCCCCGGCCTTGACCCAGTCCAGGCTCTCGCCAAGGAAGAGGTAGCCGACGACCGCGATGCCGGCGGTGCCGAGACCGGCCCACACGGCGTAGGCGATGGACACCGGCATCCGCTCGACGACGACGGTGAGCAGCCAGATCGACGAGGCGTAGCCGAGCACGACGAGCGCCGACCAGCCGGGGTCGTGGAAACCGGCGGTGCGGGGCAGGGCTGCGGTCGCGCCGACCTCGATGCCGATGGCGGCGAGGAGGAGGGCCCAGGCGAGGATCATGACTTTCCTTGGATTGTAGCGAGTGCTACAGAGTAGCGTAGCACCTGCTACACACATCGGCATCCACGGAGGGTGCCGGGGCGAGGCGAGAGGAGCCCGGCGTGGCCCGAGACCCGGCCCGGCGCGCGGCGCTGGCGGAGGCCGCGACCGACTACGCCCTCGAGCACGGGTTGATCGGGTTGAGCCTGCGCCCGCTGGCGGCCGCGATCGGCACGAGCGACCGGATGCTGCTCTACCACTTCGCCGACAAGGACGACCTGGTCGCGACGGTGCTGCGGGT
This sequence comes from Ornithinibacter sp., assembly GCA_035702525.1. GTDB lineage: Bacteria > Actinomycetota > Actinomycetes > Actinomycetales > Dermatophilaceae > Fodinibacter. The sequence continues at coordinate 1,106 of DASSQL010000002.1, forward strand.
GTCGACCGACCGGTCGGTCGAGGAGATCCGCGCCCTGGCGCCGGCGGCCGACGTGACCGGGTTCGTCGTGGGCTTCTGGGACGCGAGCACCTCGGGCCAGCTCGAGCGCTGCCAGCGGCTCTACGTCGAGGCGGCCGCTCTCGGGCTGCTCGGTCAGGAGCCGTACGCGAGCGTGGTGCGCGAGGCCAACGACCGGTGGACCGCCGCGCTGGAGCACCGGGTGGTGGAGGCAGGCTGCCCCCCGGCTGCCGCCCGACGCGTCGTCGTGCTGCTGGACGCCGCCTTCATGGGGTTGCAGCTCGACCTCCCACTCGACCGGGGGAACCCGGACCAGCGCCGGGCGGTGCTGGACCTCGCCGAGGGGCTCGCGGCGCTCACCGGGGCCGACCGGCCGGCCTGAGGCTCAGCGGGTGGGGAACCGCTGACCAGCCGTCCGGGCCGGGGTGCGGGCCTTCGCTGCGTCGAAGGCGGTGCCAGTGGCCCGCAGGGCGAGCGACCTCGCGCCGGCGGACAGGGCGACCGGGGTCTGGGCCGGGTAGAGCTCCATCGTGCCGGCGACGTCGATGACGACCGGCGTCGTGCCGGCGGCGTTGTACACCCGGAAGTCGTTGTCGGCCCACACCTGCGTCATCGTCATCGCCGACACGAGCTGCCCGGCGCTCGGGTTGAGGTTGCTGACGCCGGGGAGGACGGAGTCGTCGTTCGGCCAGAGGGTCAGGAAGGTGTTCTTCGTCGGCCTGGCGGCCGTGGTGTTCGTGACGACCGCCATCGTGTTGAAGCCGGCCACCGGTGCGGGCGTGACCACCGTGCCGACGCCGCCGGCGCCGAGGTTGCCGGGCAGCCCCTGGCCGATGCGGGAGTCGACGATGCGGGTGGGCTTGCCCAGCGGGGTGAGGCGCCACGCGTCGGAGATGGAGTTGTCGAAGTAGACGCCGACCACGTCGACCAGCACGTGCGACGCCCCGTCGGAGGCGTTCAGCACGCCGATCGAGCGGGCCGTCGGGTCCGTGGTGCAGAAGGTGCACACCCGGGTCGGCACGATGGCCATGTTGGCGACGGTGCGGCCCCTGGTGAAGTTGACGGTCGACGTCGTCGGAGCGGAGTCGTCTCCGACCCACGCCGCGAGGTAGCCGTCGGCCGCGGGCCTGGTGACGGTGACGTTCACGGCGAGCGCCTTGATCCGCCGGCTCAGGTCGGGGTCGGCGAAGCCGAAGGGCACCTCGACGGCGGTCCGGGGGTCGAGCGGGGTGCCGTCCCAGAGCTCGGTGGAGCGGGTGTCGAGCAGGCGGAGCGGCTCGACGGAGTGGTAGCCCCCGTACGTGTCGGGGTCCGAGGCGGTGCTGGAGCTGCCGTGGTAGTAGCCCAGGACGTCGGCGACCACATGGGTGGAGCCGCTCGCGTTGAAGATGCGCACCTTCCCGCCGGTGCCGAGCCGCACCGTGACGAGGTTGGCGCCGACCCAGTGGGCGTTGAAGTTGACCGACGAGGCCTGCGGGCGGGCGGTGCCCGTGGGGTAGACGGTCAGGTAGCCCTGGCTGGTCGGGTTCACGGCGGTGACGTTGAGGACGACCGTTCCCGGGCCGGTGGCGGGCACACCTCCGCGGGTGGTCACCTGGAGGTCGATGGACCTGCCCGAGCCGATCGGCGTGGTGGTGGCGACCCCGAGCCTGCGGCGGGTGTCGAGCAGGCGCGCCGGGGTGGCCAGGGAGCTGTAGGCGCCCCGGGCGGTCTCCTCACCGACGATGGTGACCGGGCGCTGCACCCCGGCCCCGCCGTCGGGGAGGGTCAGCGTGCCCTGGGCGGGCACGAAGGTGGTCGGTGTCGCCCGCAGCCCGATGGCGCAGCTCGTGGTGGCGAGCACGGTCCGGCCGCTGCAGGTGTCGGTGACGATGCTCGCCCCGTCCAGGCCCGTGAGCGCGGCTGTGCCGAAGGTGGTGTCCGTCGTGACGGGCACGGTGACGGTGCGGACAGGTGAGGCCGTGTTGACCGGCGCGACCAGCCGGGTGACCGGGAGGGTGGACTTCCACCGCATCTCCAGGGCGATGGGCTGCCCGGTGGAGCAGGTGAGGCGGGCGCTGGCCGCGAACGAGGTGACCAGGCCGGCGTCGTAGCTGACGTCGTGCACGACCAGGGTGCCGTTCGGCGCGGTGTCGGCGCACTGGCCGTTCTGGCCGTGGGCGAGCTCCACCGTGGCGTCGGTCGGGCCGAGGCCGACCGCGTACTCAGCCGGTGCGAAGGTCGTACCCGTCGGCGGGTGGAAGGTGGTTCGGGCCGTGTACGTGGCCGGGTCGCTGCCCTCGACGTAGACGCCGCCGTCGGAGGTCGCAGACCCGACGGCCGTGCCGTCGGCAGGGACGAAGTGGGAGTCGTAGACGTACTCACCGTCCGGCCCGAAGTCCACCGCGTACGCGGTGATGTCGCCGATCGCGGTCGCGCTGTCGGCTCCCGCGGGAGCCGCGGCCGTCGCGGCGTCGGAGGTGACCACGAGGGCGCCGAACGTGACGACGGCGGTGGCCAGTGACAGCAGACGACGGTTCATGGTGAGCTCCCCCTGCAACGGTGGTCGTGGGGCGAACTTTAGGGATGAATCGGCTCAGTGTCCCGGGGTCGCGCGAAGTCGGCACCGGTCGTGACGGCGACGGCATCCGGCGTTCTCCGGGCTGGTTCCGCTCGCTGGGCGCCGCTGAGAGACTGCCGCCATGGAGCTGCCGCAGCACTGGGTCACGGCCGACGGGTTCAGCCCGCACCTCGGGCACGGGGGCGGCACGCTCACCGTGTGGGGGTGGTCGTCGCAGTCCGAGGCGGATGCCGCGCGCGTGGCGGGCACTCGCCTCGCGGAGGCGCTGGAGCGGGTGGCACGCGAGGGTGGGCTGCCGGCCGGCCATGGCTACTACCCGCGGATGCCGTTGCGCGAGCCGGTGCTGGAGGAGGTCGACGCGGCATCCGGGGCGCTGCTCGGGGTGGTCACCCGCAACCGGATGGGGTGCGAGGTGCTCTGCACCGACCTGCTCTTCATCGCCGACGTCGATGCCCCCGAGCTCGAGGACGCCACGACCCGACGGGCCGGCTCGGGTGAGGGGAGCGGCATCGCCGCGAGCATCGGGTCGGCCATCGAGTCGACGCTGAAGCCGCGGGTCGGCAAGGGCGCGGCCGGGTTCCTTCGCCGCCTGCTGTCGGGCGAGCCGGCACCCACCCCGATGGCACCGGAAGAGGCGTCGGGGACGGGGTCGGCGGATGCCGTGCCCGCGTCACCGCGGCCCGGCGAGACGACCGTGGCCGAGAGCCTGGCGTGTGAACCGGTGTGGGAGTTCGCCCGACGCCACCCGGACCTCGGGGTGCGGGTGTACCGCACGGCGGCCGGGCTGCGGGTGATCGTCACCGGGGCCGCGGCACCGCCCGGCTCGGACCGGGCCCGGGCCCTGCTGACCGAGCTGGGGTCGGACCCGCTGTACGTCGAGCTGTGCGCCACCCACGACAGCTACCGGGCCCGGTTGACCCCCAAGCCGTTCCGGGTCGGGGCTCGCGCGCTGACCGTGCGCTGGCCGCACCCCGACGAGGAGTCGCGGGACCGGTACGAGGAGTGGGTGTCGGAGTACGACGGGCGGGCGTCGGGGCACGCGGTGTGTCGGCTGGTGAGCGCCTCCGGGCCCGAGCCGGGGCCGGACGAGCAGCGCCTCGTGGCGCTGCACGACGTGCGCTGCCGGGTCGGGGAGCGGTTGCCGCTCGCCTGAGGTGTGGGCGGCGCCTGGTCGGGGGCACGCGGGAAGTCCGGAAGGCGCGGGACACGGGGAGGCGGGGGGAGGTGTGGGGAGACGCGGGAGGCGCGGAGAGGCGGGGGGAGGCGCGGGGAGGCGCGGGAACGTCCCGTATGGGGAGGTCCGGATGCTTCGCATGGTGAGCCACGGTCGCCCGGCCTCCGGTGCCACCGATCCGGGAGCCTTGCCCACCCATGAGGGCGACGACCCAGGACGTGTGGCAACAGGGGTTGTGCCGGGGTGGCCGGTGCCTGGTCCGCTGGGTGGGGCAACCATGTGGTTGGTGCCGGCAACTGGTGAGGGCGGCTCACCACGTGAAGCATCCGGACGTCTCCTGAGGTCCCCCTCTCGGGCCGGCGTCGTCATCCGGTCCGCGTACGACGAACGGCACCGCTTCCGCGGTGCCGTTGTCGTGTGGCGGAGGATGGGGGATTTGAACCCCCGAGGGTTTTATCCCAACACGATTTCCAATCGTGCGCACTAGGCCACTATGCGAATCCTCCGCGGGTGAGGCTACTAGAGGGGGAGCCGCCCCCCGAAATCGTCGCGCTGCGGTGGCCCGGCTGCCATGATCGCGAGATGGGGAACGAGGAGGTCCCGCTCGGCGCGGGTGGGGGGACGACGGCATCCGGCGTCACGGCGACCGGTCCGGCACCCGGAGCGAAGGCACACGACTCCGGGACGGTCACGACGGGCCGGTCGTCGTCCGACGCCGACGACGGGGTGCTCGCCCGGGTCCGGTCGACCTTCGCCGGCGCGACGTCGCGCAGGACGCTGGGCTGGGTGCTGCTCGCCGCGTGGGTGGCGTGGCTCGTCGCGCTGTGGGTGGCGCAGCCCCGGCTGGTGCCTCAGGAGTTCCTCACCGGCGAGCTCGTGCAAGGGCGTCCCACGTCCTTCTCCGTCGTCACGGTCGAGCAGGACCGCGGAGGGGCATTCACGCCGTACCGCCTCGACGTGTCGTCGGTCTCGGACGAGGACCGGGCCGCGGCGCTCGACGGAACCTACAGCGGGCCGCCGGTGACCGTCGCCTACTGGATCGACGCGCCGGTCGGACGCCTGCGCGTGGTCGACCCCAACGGTCTGTCGTCCGACGTCCCGGCGGCGTTGGTGCAGGACCTGACCGCGGCGGGCGTTCCCGAGGCGCCACCCGGGACGCTGTGGCTCGACCCGCCGGCCCAGCGCACCTACGACGCCGGCGCACTCCTTCTGCTGGTCAGCACCCTGGTCGTGATCCTCGGCCCCCGCCCCCGACGGGGCACGCGCTGGTTCTGGTTCTGGGTCGTCGGCGGCCCGCTGTCGATCGGCGTCGCCCTGTTCGCGGTCGCCGAGCTCATCCGCCCACGACACGAACCTGCCGGAACCGTGCACCCCCGCGGAGTCGCGGGTCGCTGGAACGGCCTGACCGGCTTCGCGGCCGGGTTCGTGCTCTCGGTTGCCGGCACGGGCCTGACGATCGCCCTCACCAACCTGTCTCCCGTCTGGTTCCTGCACACCTGAGCCGGCGAGAGCGGACGCCGCCCAGCCGCGCCCGACGGTCACCGGCCGCACCGGCATCCCCGGATTTCTCGGGATGCCGCCCACCCGCCTAGCATTGTCCCCGGCACCCCGCGTGGTGGTACCCCGCCGAACTCCCCCAGGGCAGGAATGCAGCAAGGGCAGGTGGGCTCTTCCAGGTACGCGGGGTGTCCTCGTGCCCGGGCCCGGACCTGTCGTCCACCGCGCCGGAACCCGACCCGCGGCCGAGGTCAGCGGGTCGCGGGAGCCGGCTCCACGGCATCCGCCGCGTCGTCGGCCACGGCCTCGCCGCCGGTCCCGCAGGCGCCACCGCAGCAGCCACCACCACAGCCACCGGCCTCGGCGGCCGGCTCGGGCTCGGTGCCCTGCAGGTCCCAGACCTGGCGGATGGCGTTGAGCATGACCTCGACCGGCTGGGCGCCGCTGACGCCGAACTTCTGGTCGAGCACGAAGGTGGGCACCGAGGTGATGCCGATCTGGTTGGCGAGCGCGAGGTCGGTGCGCACGTCGATGCCGTGGTCGTCGCCGGCGAGCAGGTCGCGCACGACGGTCTCGTCGAGCCCGGCCTCGACGCCGAGCCGCACGAGGGTCTCGACGTCACCGATGGACTGGCCCTCGGTGTACCAGGCGTGCATGACGCGGGCCGTGACCTGCTCCTCGCGGCCGAGGGCACGGGCGAGGTGGATCAGCCGGTGCGCGTCGTAGGAGTTGCCGCCACGCAGCGTCTCCCACTGGAAGTCGAGGCCCACCGCTGCGGCGTCGGCCGCCATCCGCTCGTGCTGGGCGACCATCTGCTCGCGGGGGACGCCGTACTTCTCGGCGACCCGCTCGATCGCCGGGGTGTCGTCGACGGCGGGCGCGGTGCGGTCGAGCTGGAAGCTGTGCCAGACGACCCCCACCTCGTCGCCGTGCTCGAACTGCTCGAGGGCGAGCTCGAGGTGCCGCCGGCCGAGGTGGCAGAACGGGCAGAGGATGTCGGACCAGACGTCGATGCGCACGTCACGAGGGTAAGCCGCGCACGCCCCTGCGACCGAACTCCGGTCCGCGGTTCGGTCCGTGGGGCCGAGCGGCCGGGTCAGACCCGGTGCTCGTTCGCGGCGGACCGCAGGGTGCTGCGGCCCCACCACCAGCTCACGGCCACGGCGAACGCGAGCCAGAGCCCCGACGGTCCGACGACGCCCAGGTGCGCGGCGCGCGAGGTCAGCAGCCCCGCCACGACCGCGCAGAGCAGGAGGGACCGGGCGAACCAGAGCGTCATCAGCATCGGTCCGACGTCCGGCAGGAAGGCGAGGAACGGCGGGCGGCCCCGGAAGGCGGCCACCCACTGGGCCGCGAGCACGAACGCCCCGACCCCGGCCACCCAGAGCAGCAGGCTCGCCACCCCGACGGCGGTGCCGGGCACCAGCACGTGCACCGCGAGGGACAGCGGCAGGGCCACCAGCACGAACAGGGATGCCGGGAGCACGGTGTGCGCGCCCGCCTCGGTGCCCAGCCCCAGGCCGCTGAGCCGGGGCGTGCCGAGCGTGTCGCCGAGCAGCCGCAGCCCCTCGGCCCACACCCCCACGCCGAGGTAGAGGGCGGCCACGGACACGACCGCGAGGGCCACCGGCACCTCCGGATCGCTCAGCGACCAGGCGACCCCCGCGGCGCCCGGGGCGGCGAGCAGGGCGCCGGAGAGCATCAGGCCGGGCTGCCGGCGCAGGCCGAGCAGGTCGCGGGCGACGACGGTGAGGAGGCGACCGCGTGAGCGCAGCCGCAGCCCGCGCCCTCGCGTCACGGGCGTGGACGCCTCGAGCCGCGCGGCACGCAGGTCGCCCGCGAGAACCGCTCCGCCCAGCCGCGTGGAGCGGATGCTCTGGGCGCGCAGGGTGGTGAGCCCGAGGCGACGCAGCGCGGCCGACGGGCTGAGCGCCCGCAGCCCGCGCGCCCGACCGGCGCCGTCGGAGCGCGGCAGCGCGTCGGCTCCCGAGCCGCCGGCGCCGACCTGGCCCGCGAGCCAGGCGGCGGCGAGGGCCACCCCCAGCGCGGGCCCGACGAGCAGCGCGACGACGAGGGATGCCGGCCCGGTCGTGCCCGACGCCCACAGGCCTCCGCCGAGCACACCGGCGACAACCGTCATGCCGGCCACCAGCAGGGTCGCCGAGACGAGCCACCACTCGCGCAGGGTGGCGGACCGGTCGAGGGGGCCGGCGACGACGTGGTCGACCCAGGGCAGCGGCGGCACCACGGGCCCGCGGCGGCGGCCGAGGTCGTGCACGAGCACGGTGAGCGCGACGGCGAGCAGGACGGCGACCACCGCCGCGCCCGGGCCGAGCAGCCGGTCGTGGAGCCACGCCGGGTCACTCGTGATGAACAGCGCCCGCGCCACGGTGAAG
>DASSQL010000003.1:0-9946 GCA_035702525.1 Ornithinibacter sp.
CGGCGCGGTGCGACGTCGCGGGCCCGATCGACGAGTCGACGGTCGTAGGGGCCGAGCCGGGAGAAGAACGGCAGGTACTGGCTGCGCACGACCACGTTGACGCTGTCGATCTGCACGACGCCGACGGTGTCGACGACGCGCTGAACGTCGCGGGTGCCCGGTTCGGGCGGCCGGGGCCGCGCGAACCCCTGGGCCGCGAGCGCGATGCGGCGCGCGGCCCGGTTCGAGAGGTGCACGCCGAACGGCGCCTCACTCATCCGTGGGGAGCAGGTGCTGCTGGTGCGCGTAGACGGCGGCTTCCACCCGGGAGTGCAGGTGCAGCTTCTCGAGGATGTTGCGCACGTGGTTCTTGACCGTGTTCTCGGAGATGACCAGCTGGTCGGCGATCTCGCGGTTGGCCAGCCCGCGGGCCACGAGTCGCAGCACCTCGACCTCACGGTCGGTGAGCAGGGGCGCGGTGCCGGTGATCGGCTCCGGCTCCTGGCTGAGCCGGGTGAACTCGGCGAGGAGGGTGGCCGCCATGCCCGGCGGGATGATCGCCTGGCCGTCGTGCACCCGACGCACGGCGGCGGCCACCTCCTCGCCGGGAAGGTCCTTCAGGAGGTACCCGCTCGCACCGGCCTTGATCGCTTCGAACAGGTCGGTCTCGTCGTCGGACATGGTCAGCATCAGGATGCGTGCGCCGGGCACCGCCTCGCGGATCCGGCGGCAGGCCTCGATGCCGCCCATGCCCGGCATCCGGACGTCCATCAGCACGACGTCGGGCGTGACCCGGGAGCAGACGTCGACCGCGTCGATGCCGTTGCTGGCCTCTCCGACGACCTCGGCGGTGCCATCGAGCTCGACGACCACCCGCATCCCGCGACGGTAGAGGTCGTGGTCGTCGGCGATCATCACCCGGATGGGCGCCACGGAGTCCGGGCCCGCACCAGCCGTCACATCATCACCAAGCACGGGCACATCGTCGCAGGTCCGGGTGACGCTGCCCAGAGGGGGACCCTGATAGGGCTCTCAGGAAGCAGCAGCTTCGACATCGGCGCCGTCGGCCGGTTCCGGAGCGTCGGCGAGTGAGCCGTCGAGGTCGAGGTGCAGCACGCCGTAGCTCCAGCCGTGCCGGCGGTAGACGACGCTGGCCCGGTCGGTCTCGATGTCGTGGAACAGGTAGAAGTCGTGGCCGACCAGTTCCATGTGGCTGAGCGCGTCGCTGAGCGTCATCGGGGCGGAGCGGTGCACCTTCTCGCGGACCTCGACCGGGGAGTCGCTGAACTGGTCGACGTCGTCGACCGCGCCGACCGGCCCGCCCTCGGCGGGGGGCACGATGCGTGCGGTCGCACTCGCGACCGACTCGGGGGTCCGTCGTCCGCGGTGGACCTGTCGCCGGTCCTTCTGGCGCCTCAGCCGCTCCATCAGCTTGTCGATCGCCAGGTCGAGGGCTGCGTACTTGTCCTCGACGCACGCCTCGGCCCGCACGACGGGCCCCTTGGCGTAGCAGGTGATCTCGACCTTGTCACAGACCTCGGCCTGGCGACGGTTCGGCTCGTGACTCACCAGGACCTCGACCCGACGGGTGCGGGGCTCGAGCTGGGTGATCTTTTCGAGCTTCTCCTCGATGTGCGCCCGGAAGCGGTCGGAGACGGTCAGGTGCCGTCCGGTGACGACGATGTCCACGTTGTCCTCCTCATAGCTGGGGGTCTCGCTGCTCAGTGCCGAACCGGCGTCAGACGCACCACCTCCGGAGGAACGGGGCTCATGCACTGACGCTAGTCGGAGGGCCTGTGGGCCACAAGGGCGGGGCCTGTGAGTGGCGTGGCGTCGTGGCGCACGCGGCGGCGACGACGTGCCGGGCACCGGCGTCGTGCAGCGCACGGGCCGCCTCGGCGAGGGTCGCGCCGGTCGTGACGACGTCGTCGACGAGCACGCAGGTGGACCCCCGCACCACCCCCCGCCACGGTGCACCCACCGACATCGAGCCGGCCAGGTTGCGGGCCCGGGCCGCCCGGTCGAGGTGGGCCTGGTCGGCCACCCGTCGGGTGTGGACCAGCGCCGGCACGACGACGAAGCCCCAGCGGCCCGGCGCCCATCGCTCCCCAGAGTCTCGGGCAACGCGCTGCGGTGCCACGCCCTCCACCCGTCCGTTCACGGCGGCGGTCGCGGCGACGGCGAGCTCGCCGACGGGGTCGTCACCGCGCCGCCGTCGGGAGGCCCGCGCCGTGGGCACCGGCACGACGAGCACCTCCTCCCCCGATCCAAGCCGTCGCCGCACGGCCGGTTCGCCGGCCGCGGCCGTGAGTGCCGCGCCGAGCAGCCGGGCCAGCTCGTCGCGCAGGTCGCGACGACCCTCGTCCTTGTACGCGGTGACCGCGAGCCGCAGCGCCCCCTCGAAGCGCGCGCCGGCCCAGCACGACGGCATCGCCGTGACCGCCGGAGGTGCGCTCTGGGCCACCGCGGCCGCCCCGACACCCCGCGATGCCGACCGCACGGCATCCGTGCAGGTGCCGCACAGCGGGCCGGAACCGGGCGCGTGGCACGCGGCGCAGCCCGATGGCAGCACCAGGTCGACGGCCGCCCCCAGGACGCGCCGCAGCGCCGCCCACGCCGTCACCCAGAACATCGTCATGGCGGCCACGATGCCCGCGAGACGCGCGGCCAGGCAGCGCCGACGCGGACCTGTGGACGACGAGCAGCCACGACGCCGCCTGTGGACGAGCGAGGTCAGCCGCGGTGAGGCGAGGTCAGCCGGCGGCGACGGCGAGGTCGGTCGCGGGGCCGCTGTCGACCCACTGCGACCCGGCCCGGCTGTGCAGCCGGCCGGCCGACGAGACGACCCACAGGTCGCGCTCACCACCGGTGGACGCGATGCTCACGGCGTTGGGGACGGGGGTGAGCCCGCGCACCTCTCCCCCGACCGAGACGATCACCGGCTGCACGGTCTTGCCGTCGAGCACGCCGATGGCGGCCAGCGTGCGGTCGTCGAGCCAGGCGAGGCTCGTCGCCCGGGTCAGCGAGGCGCCGGTGCGCAGGGGGTCAGCGAGCCGCTGGGGGCGCCCGCCGCCCGTGCGCACGATGCCGGCGACGTCGATCCGGCTGTCGGAGCCGTCGGCCTTGGTGGAGAGCACGGCCACCCGGTCGCCGTCCGACGCCACCCGAGCCTCGACCACCCGTCGCCCGGCGAGCCAGGCGGCCTCGACCGCCGTGGCCGCGGCTCGCGGGTCAGCCGGGTTCGCCGCCAGGTCGACGGCCCAGAGCCGCGGTGCCTTGACGCCCTTGGTACCGACGCCGCCCATCCAGAGGAAACCGCGGCGGTCGTAGGCGGGGTTCCCGACGTTCGTGGCGTCGAGCGGCACCTCGTAGCGGTTGGTGCCGCGCCACCGCGAGATGCCGTTGCCGTCGGGGTCGACCCCGGCGATCTCGGCACCGTCGGCCGACAGTGCGAGCCGCCGGAAGGTGTGCAGCACGGGAGGGTAGCTTCCCGACACCGCGGGCTGGCGGGGCTCGGCGACGCCGAGGGTGCCGGGGTCGAACACGACCACGTCGTCACCGCGGCGCACGACCGGTCGCGCCAGGGCGGGGGTGGGTGGCGTGGTGAAGCCGACCTCGGCGAGGGTGCCGGCCGAGCCGTCGAGCCCGCCGAGGTTGACTGGGACCCCGTTGACCGACAGCACGATCCGGCTCACGCCGGTGTCCTGGGTCAGGGTGCTGACGAACTGCGCCCACAGGTTCTGCCGGGTGGTCTCGCCCGCGCTGAGCTTGGTGTTCGTGAGGAGGTTGACGGTGGCGACACCGGAGTCGATCGACACGGCATCCCCGAGGAGGCGCGAGCCGGCCGGCACGGCGGTGACGCTGGCGTCGGCCAGGTGGGCCGGAACGGGGACGAGCTGGGCGCGCGCCAGCCGGGTCGCGAGCTTGTCGACGGGGAACCACCGAGTGTCGGGCACGAGGGCGCGCTGGCTGGTCGACACGTAGTGCAGGTCGTAGGGCTGCACGAGGCGCGATACCTCGGAGCTGGCGATCCAGCGGCCGAACGTGTCGGGCAGCTCGCTGATCCGCCACTCGCCGCCGACCGTCGACAGGCCGAAGTCCGCCGTCACCGTGCTCCCTGCGCGGGCCGCGGTGTAGCGGTTCTCGGGATCGACGGTGCCGGCCGCCTTGGCGGTGATGCGCACCGTCGCGGGGTCGAGCAGGGTCGCCTTCGGTGCGACGTCGTCGGCGAGCAGCACGAGGGTGCGGTCGGGGTTCCACTTCTCGCTGGTCTGCGCGGTGAGGAAGGCCCGGGCGTTGTCGTAGGCCGCGTCGCTGGCCGACCCGGCGCGCACGAAGCCGCGCACGATGCTCACCTGGTCGACGCCCGGGGCCGGGCCGGGGAAGAGCACCCGGATGCCCTGGGGGTTGCCGCTGGCGACGTCGAGGCCGGGCTGCACGTCACCGCTGCGGGACAGCCCGCCGCACCCGGCCAGGACCAGTGTGAGCAGCAGAACGAGGGCACCCCGGGCCCGCCGCCCGCTCACGGGTCCTCCGTGGGGCTGAGCGGTAGCGGCGACCCGTGCAGGGTGTCGCCCGCGCGCTGCGGCAGGGTGAGGCGGAAGCGCGAGCCGACCCCGCGCTCGCCCCAGGCCTGCAGCCAGCCGTTGTGCAGCCGGGCGTCCTCGAGCGAGATCGACAGGCCCAGACCGGTGCCGCCGGTGGTTCGGGCCCGGGCCGGGTCGGCACGCCAGAACCGGGTGAAGACGTTGGCCGCCTCGCCGGGCCGCAGGCCGACGCCGTGGTCCTCGACGACCACCGCGACGGCGTCGTCACCGGTGGCGACGTGGATGTCGACCGGGCGCCCGTCGCCGTGCTCGATGGCGTTGACGAGCAGGTTGCGCATGATCCGCTCGACCCGCCGCTCGTCGACCTCGGCCTCGGCCGGCTCGTCGGGCGCGTGCACCGTGACGACGCTGCCCCGGCGCTCGGCGAGCGGCCGGGCCGCCTCGACCACCTTGGCGATGGTGCCGCGGATGTCGACCGGTTCGACGTCCAGGGCAGCCGCGCCGGCGTCGAACCGGCTGATCTCGAGCAGGTCGGCGAGCAGGTCCTCGAACCGGTCGAGCTCGCCGGCCAGCAGCTCGGCCGACCGGCCGACGGTGGGCTCGAAGTCCTCGCGCGACTCGTGGATCAGGTCGACCGCCATCCGGATGGTCGTCAGCGGGGTGCGCAGCTCGTGGGACACGTCGGAGACGAAGCGCTGCTGCACGGCCGAGAGGCCCTCGAGCTGGCGGATCTGCGACTGGAGGCTGTCGGCCATGCCGTTGAACGACGTGGCCAGCAGGGCGAGGTCGTCCTCGCCGCGGGTCGGCATCCGCTCGTTGAGCTTGCCCGCCGACAGCCGCTGCGCGACCTCACCGGCGCGCCGCACCGGCGCCACGACCTGACGGGTGACGACCCACGCCACGGCCCCGACGAGCACGGTCAGGATGACTCCGGCGACGACGAACGCGTTGCCGATCAGCCCCATCGTCGCCACCTCCTGCTCCATCGGGTAGATGAAGTAGAGGTCGTACGCACCGGCGTTCGGCACCTCGACGACGCTGCCGACGACGACCGCCGGCAGGCTCTCGCCATCGATGGTCACCTCGGTCATCTGGGTCTGCTGACGACTCGGGGATGCCGCCACGGCCGCCTGGAGCTCGGGGCTCACCGACTCGATGTCGAGGGCGCCGCTCGTGAGGTTCGCGAGCACCACGTCGCTCTCGTTGCCGGCCGAGCGGTTCATGATGACGTACCGGCTGGGCTGCGGGCCGGGCTCGGCGAGGATCCGGGACATGATCTCGCGGGCGGACTGGTCGAGCTCGTCGACCGAGGTGGACGTCGAGTTGTTCCACTGCTTCTGCGCCTGGGTGGTCAGGTTCAGCGACTCGTACTGGGCGGTCACGACCCGGTCGCTCTCCAGCCCACCGGCGATCTGCTGGTGGAGCACCCCGCCGAGGATCGACACGACGAACAGGCCGAGCAGCATCGTGGTGGTGACGACCCGCAGCTGCAGCGACTGGCGCCAGCGGTGCCCGACGTACGACACGCCGTCGCGGACGGCCCGGGTGACGTCGGCGAGGCTGCGCTGACCGCGGTTCCGACCGGATGTCAACGCGGTTCGCAGCCCGAGATCGGCGGAACCGGTCACGGTCAGGCCCGGCCTGCCTTGTACCCGACGCCGCGCACGGTGACCACGATCTCGGGGTGCTCCGGGTCGTGCTCGATCTTCGAGCGCAGCCGCTGCACGTGGACGTTGACCAACCGGGTGTCGCCGGCGTGGCGGTAGCCCCAGACCTGCTCGAGGAGCACCTCGCGGGTGAAGACCTGCCAGGGCTTGCGCGCCAGGGCCACGAGGAGGTCGAACTCGAGGGGGGTGAGGCTCAGCTGGCCACCGTCACGGGTGACCGAGTGGCCGGCGACGTCGATGGCCAGGTCGCCGATGGAGAGCCGCTCGGGCTCGGGCTCGTTGTCACGGCGCAGCCGGGCGCGGACGCGGGCGATGAGCTCTTGGGGCTTGAACGGCTTCACGACGTAGTCGTCGGCGCCGGACTCCAGGCCCACGACGACGTCGACGGTGTCGGTCTTGGCCGTCAGCATGACGATCGGGACGCCGGACTCGGCACGGATCTGGCGGCAGACCTCGAGGCCGTCGATGCCCGGGAGCATCACGTCGAGGAGCACCAGGTCGGGGCGGTAGTCGCGGAACGCGCCGATGGCGGAGGAGCCGTCGGCGACGTGGTCGACGTCGAGCCCCTCGTTGCGCAGGACGATGCCGAGCATCTCCGCCAGCGCCAGGTCGTCGTCGACGACCAGCACGCGACCTTTCACGTCGGCCCGTTCCTTTCCCCGCAGTGCCACAAGTGATCCTCATCCTCCCACAGCAGTCTGGGAACACCCTGCAAACAGCAGAGGTCAGAGCACCCGGCGAACTACGCTGCGTAGGTGACCCGCTCCCGCCGGATTCCCGGACTCGACGCCTCGGCCAAGATCCGGCTGGCGTTCGTCGTCCTCAGCGGGCTGCTGGCGTTCCAGAACGACGCGGTCGCCGAGGTCCTCCCGTGGATGCTCCTGGTCCTGGTGCTCGACCTGACCATCGTCGCGATCGACAGCCTGGTCGCGCGGCCAGCCGTGCTGAACTCGATGATCCTGGTCCTGCTGTGCTGCTCTGCGGCAGCGGCCGGCGCCGGCTACGCCCTGGCCGGCCCCGGGGCGGCCCTCCTCATCCTGGTCCCGGCCTACCACGCGGGCTCGAAGTACGGCCGGTTCGGGTTCCTCCTCGCCTGCGTCGTCGCCACCGGCGCCTACCTGGTGTCGTACTTCCTCAACCCGGTCAAGGACAGCTTCACCCCGCAGCTGATCGTCTGGATCGGCGCCGCGGTCACCCTGGGCCTGCTCGGCGCGTGGAACAAGCGCCTTGCCGACGAGCAGCAACAGGATGTCGACCCCGCCGCGCGCGAGGCGATCGAGCTGATCCAGCGCCTGCAGGACCTGTCCGGCCAGATGTCGACCGGCCTCGACGCCCCCGCCAGCGCCTCCCTCGCGCTCGACCTGCTGTCGGCCGAGGTTCCCTCGACCCGCAGCGCCGTGCTCGTCACCCAGGACGCCGAGCACCTCGTCCCGGTCGCCCTGCGGGGCTCGACCCGGGCGCCCTGGCACATCGCCGAGCACGTCGCCGACCTGCTGCGCACCAACCCCGCGAGCTGGGTGCCCACCGAGGTCACCTTCAACGACGACCTCGGGCGCCGGCGGGCGCTGGTCGTGCCCTTCGCACTGGGCAACGGCTCCACGACCGTCGTCGTGGCCGAGCGGCCGGACGGCAAGCCCTTCACGGATGCCGAGCGGAACATCGCCAGGAACGTCACCCGCCGCATCGCCCCGACGCTCCAGGCCGGTCTCCTGTTCGGCACGCTGCGCCAGTTCGCGAGCCTCGAGGAGCGCAACCGGATCGCCCGCGACATCCACGACGGCATCGCCCAGGAGCTCGCCGCGCTGGGCTACCAGGTCGACGCGCTGCGGGCGCAGGCCGGCCCCCCCGGCATCCCGATGCGCGACGGGCTCGACGGGCTGCGCGAGCAGCTCAGCGAGGCGATGGCCGACCTGCGCATGCACATCACCGACCTGCGGGTCGCGGAGCGGCCCGGCACCGGGCTGGGCGCGGTGCTCGGTGCGGCGGTGCAGAGCTTCGGCAGCGTCACCGGGGTGCGCACGACGGTGACGGTCAGCGAGGGCCAGCGGCGAATGGACCCGCGGGTCGAGATCCTCATCCACCGCCTGGTCATGGACATCCTCGCCGACGCCCAGGCCTGCGGCGCCCGCAACGCCTGGGTCAGCCTCACGACGTCGGTCGTCGGGCCCGCCTGCGTCGACGTGTCGCACGACGGGGACCCGCGCACGTCGCGCCGCCAGTTCAAGGACCCGGCCCTGGAAGGTCTGGACGCGACACTCTTCGTGCGTACCGAGCCGAACGGTCGCACCACGGTTAACCTGACGGTGCAGGAACCCACCCCCGTCGGCGCGTTCCGCGACCAGCGCTGACCAAGGAGGATCAATGAGCATCAACGTCGTTCTCGTCGATGACCACGCGGTCGTCCGGGAGGCGGTCGCCGGCATGCTCGTGGCCCAGGGCGACATCTCCGTGGTCGGTCAGGCGGGCTCGCTCGCCGACGGCCATGCCCTGCTCGACCGGGTGTTCACCGCCCCGCCCGTGGGCAGCCTGGTGGCGGTCATCGACGTCACCATGCCCGACGGCAGCGGCCTGTCCCTGGTGCGCGCGGCGCGCGAGCGGAACAAGGACATCGGCCTGGTCGTGCTGACCATGCTCAACGACGACTCGACGCTGCTCGAGGCACTGGATGCCGGCGCCTCCGCGCTGGTGCGCAAGAGCGCGCCGTCGGAGCAGGTCATCTCGGCCGTGCGCCGGGCCGCCGAGATGCCCGGCGAGTTCAGCGCCAGCGGCCTGGCCGAGGCGATGCGCCGGCAGGCCGACACCCCGCAGACCACGCTCACCACCCGCGAGACCGAGGTGCTGCGGCTGCTCGTCGAGGGCTCGTCGGTGGCCCAGGTCGGCCGCCAGCTCTTCATGAGCCCGTCGACGGTCAAGACCCACATCGGCAAGATTTACGACAAGCTCGGGGCGCACAACCGCGCCAGCGCGGTCATCGCCGCCGTGCGGCTCGGCCTCGTCGCTGACGTCGACCGCTAGACCAACGAGGGCGAAGCCCACCCCCCTGGCGCGACCACCTCGCACCGGCTCAGCACCGGTGGTTGACCTTGACGGGTCTGCTCAGAGCCCGGAGAAGGACTTCATGATCTGGATGGCACCCGGCCCGATGATGACGATGAACAACGCAGGGAAGATGCACAGCAGAAGCGGGAAGAGGATCTTCACCGTGACCTTCTGCGCCTTCTCCTCAGCGCGCTGGCGCCGGACGACTCGCATCTCCTTGGTCTGCTCTCGGAGCACTGCACCGACAGGGAGTCCCAGCCGATCGGCCTGCACCAGGGTGCTCACGAAGGTCTTCAGCTCTGGAGCCGTGGTGCGCTCACCGAGCGACGCGAACGCGTCGGCGCGGGACTTGCCGATCTGGATCTCGGAGAGCACCCTTGCGAACTCACCACCGATCGGGCCGGTGACGGTGCGCGCCACCTGGAGGATCGCCGCGTCGAATCCCTGACCTGCCTCGACACAGACGGTGAGCATGTCGAGTGCGTCGGCCAGGCCTCTCTGGAGATCCTGCTGCCGCTTGGCACCCGCGTTGTAGAGCAGGAGGTCGGGCAGGAAGAATCCTGCAGCACCTGCCCCAGCCGCCACTGCCAGACCCTTGACACTGAATCCCATGACCAGCAGCGCAACAACGACGCCGACGACGAGGCCGAGGCCCTTGGCGCCCATGATGCGCTCCACCGTCCAGCTGGCCGGGTTGCCCGCCCGGTCGAGGTT
>DASSQL010000004.1:0-2904 GCA_035702525.1 Ornithinibacter sp.
CCGGTCAGCACCTCGAAGACCGAGGTGGTCACCGTGCAGGCCGGGCCGTCGGCCGCCACCTTCGGCCAGGCGGTCGGCTCCGGCACCGACGCGAAGCTGGCGATCACCGCCGACACGTGCAGCAACAAGACCGTCCCGGCCAACACCACGTGCTCGTTGACCCTCACCGCCACCCCGGACTTCTTCGGCCCGGCGCAGGACCTCATCACGCTGCCCGACGGCGGCGCCGGCCGGAAGATCCCGGTCACCGTCGACGGCTACGACACCGCCACCGGCGCGTACACGCCGCTTCCCCCGTCCCGCCTGCTCGACACCCGCAACAAGGTCGGGGTCACGACGACGACGCCGATCGGCGCCGCCAAGTTCGTCGACGTGCAGGTGACCGGGAAGGCCGGTGTGCCCGCCAGCGGCGTGAGCGCGGTCGCGCTCAACGTCACCGTCGCGAGGCCGACCAGCCAGGGGTTCGTCACGATCTACCCCACCACCGGCACCACCCCGCCGACCGTGTCCTCGGTCAACTTCAACGCGGGCTGGACCGGCGCCAACCTCGTCACCGCGACCCTCGACTCCGGTGGCAAGGTGCGGGTGTTCAACGCCGCCGGCACCACGCACGTCATCGTCGACGTGGTGGGCTACTACCACGGGTCCACCAGCGTGGCGACCACCGACTACGGCGGCTACGCGGCCATCGAGCCGGTCCGGGTGCTCGACACTCGCGTGGAGAGTGCGCTCCCCGGCGACTCCTACCTGACGCTCCCGCTCAACTTCGGCGCCGGCGTCAACAGCCACGTCAAGGCGTTCGCGGTCAACCTCACCGTCACCCGGCCGGCCGGCTCCGGCTTCCTGGCCGCCTGGGACGGTGACCCCGGGGCCTTCCCGACCACCTCGACGCTGAACTTCACCGCCGGCAAGACGGTCCCCAACATGGCGGTCGTGCCGACCTCGGCGTGCGGGGCCGACTGCCCCGGCGTCACGGACGCCCCGATGATGGGCGTGCTCAACGGGTCCGTCAGCAGTGCGCACGTCATCGTCGACCTCGTGGGGTACTACGACGACAACACCCTCGAAGGGATGTGGCGCTACCGACCGCTGGCCGCACCGACCCGCATCGTGAACACCAAGACCCACCAGGGCATCCCGTCGGCCCTCGGCCCAGGTGCCACCGCGACGGTCACCACCCCGCCGGCGGTGACCACCTACAACTCGATGGCGCTGGTCACGAACACGACGGCCAACCGCCCCACGACCAACACCGTCCTCACCCTGTGGAACGCCGACTTCACCCAGCCCACGGTGAGCAACCTGAACCCCACGGCCAACCAGCTGGTGTCGAACATGACCGTCACCGACCTCGGCGTCAACTACGACTTCAACGTGAACAACGTCGCAGGTACGACGAACCTGGTGCTCGACGTCGCCGGCACCATGGAGACCTATCCGGCCGTGGCCGACCCCGGCGTCGGAGCCGCGCTGCGGGCCGACGGGTTGTCGGCACTGCGCACGGACTCGGCGCGGCGAGCCACCGGCAACCCGCGGGCCAAGGCGCCGGTGTTCACCGTCACC
Organism: Ornithinibacter sp.; assembly: GCA_035702525.1. Taxonomy (GTDB): domain Bacteria; phylum Actinomycetota; class Actinomycetes; order Actinomycetales; family Dermatophilaceae; genus Fodinibacter. The sequence continues at coordinate 1,564 of DASSQL010000004.1, forward strand.
CCGGTCGACGGCGTCCTGCGCCACCGCTGAGCGGCTCGGCCGGCCGTACCCCGACCGGGGTCCGGCCGGCCGCCCTCAGACCTTCGGCTGCTGCTGGGTGATGCAGTGGATGCCGCCGCCGCGGGCGAACAACGGGCGCGCGTCGACGCCCACCACCCGGCGCCCGGCGTACGCCCGCTCGAGCACGGCGAGCGAGTCGGCGTCCTGGGGGTCGTCATAGGTGCAGGCCACGACGCCGTCGTTGACGACGAGGTGGTTGATGTAGGACCAGTCGACCGGCCCCTCGTCGTCCTCGAGGGTCTTCGGGGCCGGCACGCGGACGACCTCGAGCAGCTCGCCCCGGGCGTCGCGCGACGACGAGAGCAGCCCCTCGAGCTCGACCGACACCTCGTGGTCCGGGTGGCTCGGGTCGCCCTGCCAGTGCAGCAGCACCACACCGGGTGAGGCGAACGTCGCGACGATGTCGACGTGGCCGCGGGTGCCGAACTCGTCGTAGTCGCGGGTCAGGCCGCGCGGCAGCCAGATGCAGGTGGTGGCGCCGATGGTGCGGGCCATCTCGGCCTCGACCTCGGCGCGCCCGAGCCCGGGGTTGCGACCCGGGTCGAGCTGCACCGTCTCGGTCAGCAGCACGGTGCCGAGCCCGTCGACGTGGATGCCGCCGCCCTCGTTGACCAGGTCGGAGAGCACCCGGGTGGCCCCGGCCCGCGCCGCGACGAAGGACGCCACGCGGGTGTCCTTGTCCCACGAGGCCCACGCCTGGGCACCCCAGCCGTTGAACACCCAGTCGATGCCACCGAGCGAGCCGTCGTCGCCGATGACGAAGGTGGGGCCGATGTCGCGCATCCAGGCGTCGTCGAGGGGGGTCGTGACGACGTCGACGTGGTCGCCCAGGTAGTCGCGGGCCAGCATCTCGTCGCCCCGGTCGGCGACCACCGTCACCGGCTCGAAGTGCGACACGGCCCGCGCCACGGCGGCCCACGTGGCGCGGGCCTCCTCGGCATCCTCCTCGGTCTCGCCGAGCGTGTAGCCCGCCGAGGGCCAGGCCATCCAGGTGCGCTCGTGCGGCGCCCACTCGGCCGGCATCCGCCAACCGCCAGGTGACGGCATCGCTCAGCCCTCCCGCTGGTGCTCGGGGCGCACCGGTGCGGTGAGCGCGGCGTAGGAGTCGGGGCGGCGGGTCGACAGGAAGGGGAACAGCTCGATCCAGTCGCGGCCCTGCGCGAGGTCGAGGTCGGCGACCAGCACGGCGGCCTCGTCGCGCGGCGCCTGCACCAGCACCCGGCCGTAGGGGTCGGCGATGAACGAGGACCCGTAGAAGGTGATCAGCCCCTCGGTGCCGTA
>DASSQL010000005.1:0-2552 GCA_035702525.1 Ornithinibacter sp.
GACGCCGACGAGAGCGGCGGACGCCACGACCGCCGCCAGGGCCTCGTCGGCCCGCACCGGCGCCCCGCGGGCCGCAGCGTGCCCGGCATCCGCGCTGACCTGCCACAACCACGACGCCAGCACCACCGCGACCGCGACCACGGCGAGCCCGTGGAATACCTGAGGGGCTCGTTTGATGCCGTTTGATGATGTTTGCATGCGAATGACCGTAGATGAGGCCACTGACACCCGCAACCGGTCGGGACCTAGGCTGTGGACATGAGGTGGGAGGGGCTCTTCGCTGACCTCGAGGGGCAGCTGGCCGCGGAGCAACGACGCGAGCGCGACGACGAGGTGGCCGAGCGCACGCGCCGCGAACGCGCCCTCGTCACGCTGCCCGCCAGGCTGGCGGCGGCCGTGGGCGCACCCATGCGGATCAGCCTGTCGGGGGGTCACCAGGTCGACGGCGCCCTGCAGGACCTGGGCGAGGACTGGGTGCTCGTGCGCACGACCCCCGACGCCCACGAGGTGCTCGTCCCGATCGCGGCCGTGGTGACGCTGCGCTCGTTGGGGTCGCAGTCGGCTCCGGCGCGCACCGCACGGCGGTTCGGGCTCGGCTACGCCTTGCGCGCGCTGTCGCGCGACCGCGCCACGGTGGTCGTGTCGGTGCACGGCGACGGCCCGCGGCTGCTGGGAACCATCGACGCCGTCGGCGCCGACCACCTCGACCTCGCCGAGCACCTCGACGGGCTGCCTCGCCGACGCGAGAACGTCAGGGCCGTGGCGACGGTGCCGTTCGCGGCGCTCGTGGCCGTCGAGTCACGACGCTGATGCCGTGACGGAGTTCGTCGGTGGGCGCGAGGCTCAGGCGTCGCTGCCGGGGGCGTCGTCGTCGGGCCCCGGGTCGGACCGGGTCGTGACCAGGTCGCGGGTCTCGGCGTACATCCGCTGGATGTAGGACTCGAGCTCGACCGTCTCGACCCGCCACTGCCCCCGGCCACCGACCTTGATCGCCGGCAGGTCGCCGGAGCGCACCAGCGCGTAGGCCTGGGCCGCGGAGATGTCGAGGATCTCGGACACCTCGGTGAGCGGGATGAAGCGTCGGGCCACGTCGTCAGTGTGCCATCCACAGGTCGCCCGCCCGTCGAGGTTGTCCACAGGCGCGTCCGCTCCGGTGGCGAAGTCGCCCGTCCTCGACGACGATCGGGCGGCATGAGCGACCTGCCGACCCCGACCGCGTCCCGGGTGCGCGCCCCGTCGTGGCGCGACTCCCGGCTGCTGGTCGGGCTGCTCCTCGTGCTGCTGTCCACCGTGCTGGGCTCGGTCGTCGTGGCCCGCGCCGACGACCGGGTCCCCGTCTACGCCGCCAAGGGCGAGGTGGCGCCCGGGCAGCGGCTCACCGAGTCCGACGTGGTGCGTGTCGACGTGCTGCTCGGTGACGGGGCCGCGGGCTACCTTCCCGCCGACCGGCCGCTCGCCGCCGACACCTGGTCGCTCCGGGCGCTGCGTCCCGGCGAGCTCATCCCGGTGTCCGGTGTGGGCTCGGGTGCGGCTGTCGACGTGCAGCAGGTCGCGCTGCTCGTCGACGCCACGTCGGCGGCCGCCATCTCGGCCGGCTCGGTCGTCGACGTCTACGTCAACCGCCCCGAGGAGGGCACGACCGTGGGCCTGCCCACCTACGCCGGCCCCGAACGGGTGCTCGACGCGGTGTCGGTCGTGCGGGTGGCCGGCGAGGACAGCGTGCTCGGTGCCTCCGCCGAGACGAGGGCGGTGCACGTGATGGTGCCGCGAGACGCCGTGCGCGACATCGTCGCCGACGTCGACCTCGGCGCCCGCATCACCCTCGTCCCGGTGCCCGGCGGCGTGTCGGCGGCCGCGTCGTGACGAGCGTCCTCACCGCGGTCACGCACCGCCTCGAGGCCGAGTTCGTGCGGGTGCTGGAGGGGGCGCCCGACGTCACCCTGGTGCGGCGCTGTGCCGACGTGGCCGAGCTGCTGTCGGCCGGCGCCGCCGGGGTGGCCCGGGTGGCGGTGGTCTCCCCGGACCTGCGCGGCCTCGACCGCGACGCCCTGCGTCACCTCGCGGGCCACGGGGTGCGTGTCGCGGGTCTGGTCGCGACCGACGACGAGGAGGGCGAGCGGCGGCTGCGCCAGCTCGGGGTCGCCACGATCCTGCACCCCGCCGACGACACGCCCTCGGTGGCCCGCGCCCTCGTCGCGCTCGCCGGCGCCACCACGTCCGGGATGCCGGTGGGCGGCACCGCGCCGAACGGCGCAGCACTCGAGCCGCCCACCACCGACGGCGACGCCGGCGCCCCCGACCCGGCTGGTGTGGAGGGCGACCCGCCCACCCCCACCCCGGTCACCGCGGTCTGGGGTCCGACCGGTGCCCCTGGTCGCACCACCGTGGCGGTCACCCTCGCCGCCCAGCTCGCCGCTGCCGGGGTGCGTACCCTGCTGGTCGACCTCGACACCTGGGGCGCCAGCGTGGCCCAGGTGCTCGGCCTGGTCGACGAGGCACCGGGGGTGGCCGCGGCCGCGCGCGCCTCCGAGCAGGGCGCCCTCGACGTGGCC
>DASSQL010000006.1:0-9595 GCA_035702525.1 Ornithinibacter sp.
GGGGATCACCTGAGTCCGGGGAGGAGGGAGACGACGAGGTCGATGAGCTTGATGCCGACGAACGGCGCGACGAGTCCACCGAGGCCGTAGACGAGCAGGTTGCGGCGGAGCATCTGGTGGGCGGAGACCGGGCGGTACTTCACGCCGCGCAGCGACAGCGGGATGAGCGCCACGATGATCAGCGCGTTGAAGATGACGGCCGAGAGCATCGCCGACTCGGGGCTCGACAGGCGCATCACGTTGAGGGTCTGCAGGCCCGGGAAGATACCGACGAACATCGCGGGGATGATCGCGAAGTACTTCGCGACGTCGTTCGAGATCGAGAACGTCGTCAGTGCCCCTCGGGTGATGAGCAGCTGCTTGCCGATGGCCACGACGTCGATCAGCTTGGTCGGGTCGCTGTCGAGGTCGACCATGTTGCCGGCCTCCTTCGCGGCCGAGGTGCCGGTGTTCATCGCCACGCCGACGTCGGCCTGGGCCAGGGCGGGGGCGTCGTTGGTGCCGTCGCCGGTCATCGCGACGAGCTTGCCGCCCTCCTGCTCGGCCCGGATCAGGGCCATCTTGTCCTCGGGGGTGGCCTCGGCGAGGAAGTCGTCGACGCCGGCCTCCGCCGCGATGGCGGCCGCCGTGCGCGGGTTGTCGCCGGTGATCATCACGGTGCGGATGCCCATCGCCCGCAGCTGGTCGAAGCGTTCGCGCATGCCGGGCTTGACGATGTCCTTGAGGTGGACCACGCCCAGCGTGCGGGCGCTCGCACCCGGGTCCGAGATCGCCACGACGAGCGGGGTGCCGCCGTTGGCGCTGATGCCGTCCACCGCGTAGTGCAGGTCCTGGGCGACGCGCCCGCCGTCGGACTCGACCCACACGGCGACCGCCGAGCCGGCGCCCTTGCGCACCGAGGTGCCGTCGGCCAGGTCGACGCCGGACATCCGGGTGGTGGCCGAGAACGGGATGAACTCGGCACCCGCCTGCCGCAGCTCGGCGAACGACCCCGTGGAGGGGTCGACGCCGTTCGCCAGGGCGTGCTCGACGATCGACCTGCCCTCGGGGGTCTCGTCGGCGAGCGAGGAGAGGTACGCGGCCCGCAGCAGCTCGTCACGGGTGGCGCCCCCGACCGGCACGACGTCGCTCGCCTGGCGGTTGCCGAAGGTGATCGTGCCGGTCTTGTCGAGCAGCAGGGTGCTGACGTCGCCGGCGGCCTCGACCGCACGACCGGACATCGCGAGCACGTTGTGCTGCACGAGGCGGTCCATCCCGGCGATGCCGATCGCGGAGAGCAGCGCGCCGATCGTGGTCGGGATGAGGCAGACGAGCAGGGCCACCAGCACGACCAGCGACAGGCGCGATCCCGAGTAGATCGCCATCGGCTGGATCGCCCCGACGGCGAACAGGAAGATCAGGGTCAGCGTGGTGAGCAAGATGGTCAGCGCGATCTCGTTCGGGGTCTTCTGCCGCGACGCGCCCTCGACCAGCGCGATCATCCGGTCGATGAACGTCTCACCGGGCTTGCTCGTGACCTTGACGACGATCCGGTCGGACAGCACGGTCGTGCCTCCGGTGACGGCGCACCGGTCGCCGCCGGACTCGCGGATGACGGGCGCGGACTCGCCGGTGATCGCCGACTCGTCGACCGTCGCGACCCCCTCGACGACGTCGCCGTCGCCCGGGATGACCTGGCCCGCCTCGACGACGACGCGGTCACCGAGCCGCAGCTCGGTGCCCGGGACCTGCTCCTCGGTGCCGTCGTCGCGCAACCGCCGGGCCGTGGTCTCGGTGCGCGTCCGGCGCAACGTCTCGGCCTGGGCCCTTCCGCGGCCCTCGGCGACGGCCTCGGCCAGGTTCGCGAAGAGCACGGTGGCCCACAGCCACACGGCGACGGAGATCGAGAACACCGAGGGATGGGCGACCGAGAGCACGGTGGTGAGCACCGAGCCGACCCAGACCACGAAGATGACCGGCGCCCGGAAGGCGTGCCGGGGGTCGAGCTTGGCGAAGGCCTGTGGCAGGGCGTCCCAGCCGGTGCGGACGAGGGGGGCAGCGGTCATGACAGGGCCTCCGCGATCGGACCCAGCGCCAGGGCGGGGAAGAAGGTGAGCCCGGCGACGACGACGACGGTGCCGACGAGCAGGACGGTGAACAGCGGGGTGTCGGTGGGCATGGTGCCTGCGGTGACAGGGCGCCGGCGCTGGGCGGCGAGCGAGCCGGCCAGGGCGAGCACCAGCACGATCGGCACGAGGCGCCCGGCGAACATGCAGAACGCCAGGGTGAGGTCGAGGAACGGCTGGTCGGCGGTGAGCCCGGCGAAGGCCGACCCGTTGTTGTTGGCCGCGGACGTGTAGGCGTACAGCATCTCGGTGAGGCCGTGCGGCCCGGTGTTGAGCAGCCCGGCCGTCGCCGCCGGCAGCACGACGGCGAGGCCGGTACCGATGAGGACGAGTGCAGGCGTGACGACGACGCTGAGTGCCACGTAGGTGATCTCCCTGCGCCCCACCGTCTTTCCCAACAGCTCAGGGGTGCGTCCCACCATCAGGCCGGCGATGAAGACGGCGAGCACGACGTAGAGCAACAGGTTGTACAGCCCGGTGCCCACGCCGCCGGGCGAGACCTCGCCGAGCATCATGTTCGACAGCGGCACCGCCCCGCCGAGCGCGCTGAAGCTGTCGTGCATCGAGTTGACCGCACCGGTGGAGGTCCCGGTGGTGGCTCCGGCGAACAGCGCCGACCACGCGGCGCCGAAGCGCTGCTCCTTGCCCTCCATCGAGCCGAGCGGTCCGGCGGCGGCCGAGAGCTCGGCCCACACGGCGAGCCCCAGGCTCGTGACGAGCAGGCCCGCCATCGTCGCGGTGGCGACCATGCCCTGGCGGCGGCTGCCCACCATCCGGCCGTAGGCGTACGGAAGCGAGAACGGGATGACGAGCAGGAGGAAGATCTCGAACAGGTTGGTCCAGGCGTTGGGGTTCTCGAACGGGTGGGCGGAGTTGGCGTTGAAGAACCCACCGCCGTTGGTGCCGAGCTCCTTGATCGCCTCCTGCGACGCGACCGGCCCGCCCTGCACCACCTGGTGCGCGCCGGTGACGGTGGTGATGTTCGTCGGGTCGGCGAGGTTCTGGATGACGCCGCCCACGAGCAGCACGACCGCGGCGACGACGGCCAGCGGCAGGAGGATGCGGACGATGCCGCGCACCAGGTCGACCCAGAAGTTCCCGAGCAGGTCGGTGCTCTGGCGCGCGAGGCCGCGGATCAGGGCGATCGCGACGGCCAGCCCGACCGCCGCCGAGACGAAGTTCTGCACGGTGAGCCCCACGGACTGCACCGTGTAGCCGGCGCCGGCCTCACCGGCGTACGACTGCCAGTTGGTGTTCGACATGAACGACACGGCGGTGTTCAGCGCCGCGTGCCAGTCCATCGACCGGCCGAGCGACCACGGCAGCCACCCCTGCACCTCGATGAGCAGGAACAGGAAGACGACCGACACCACGGAGAAGGCGACGACGGAGACCGCGTAGCCGGTCCAGCGCTGCTCGGTGCGGGAGTCGACCCCGACGAGGCGGTAGACGAGCCGCTCGACGCGCCAGTCCTGGTCGTCGGTGAAGACGCGGTGGATCCAGGCGCCCAGGGGCACGTGGGTCAGGGCGAGCAGCACGGCGAGGGTGAGCACCGCGGCGCCGGCGGTGAGGGCGGGGGTCACGACGCCACCTCAGAACCGGTCCGGGCGGACCAGCGCGTAGAGGAGGTAGGCCACGAGGCCGAGCCCCACGGCAGCTGCGATCAGGTCTTCCCACATGCCTCCACGACACACCGGCGACGGCCCGTCGGTGGGGGCGGTGATGCCGCCCTGACAGGTCTTGACGCGACCTTGACGCCGGCCGGGACAACATCGACCAATAGGTCAAAGTCGCCCCAGACGTGGGTGGGACAACTTCGACCTATTGGTCGAAGTCGCCCCACTCGGCCCGGGGGCGCCGGTCAGGCGCCGGTGAAGTCGGCCGGGCGCTTGGCGAGGAAGGCCGCTACGCCCTCGCGGTAGTCGGCGGTGTGCATGAGTGCGATCTGCCCGGTCTCCTCGCGGGCCAGCGCGGCCTCGACATCGACGGATGCCGCGTTGACCGCCGCCTTCGTCTCGCCCAGCGCCAGCGTGGGCGCTCCCGCGAAGGAGGCCAACAACGCCTCGGAACGGGCCGGGAATGATTCCGCCGCAACGGTTTCGGCGACCAGCCCCCACTCCGCCGCGGTCACGGCATCCAGCTTCTCGCCGGTCAGCGCGAGCCGCATGGCCCGGGCCCGACCGACCGACGCGGCGACGAGCGCCGTCGACCCACCGTCGGGCATCAGCCCGATCCGCGCGAAGGCCAGCACGAACGACGCCGCGTCGCTGGCGAGCACGTAGTCGCAGGCGAGTGCCATCGGTACCCCGATGCCGGCCGCGACCCCGTTGACCAGCGCGACGACCGGCGTGCGCGAGGCGAGCAGCGCCCGCACCAGGTCGGCGCCGGCGAACAACGTGCCCTGCGTCGCACCGTCGGCCGACAGCGGCGCCCCGGAGCAGAAGCCGCGACCGGCCCCGGTGAGCGCCACGACCCGCACGGCGGGGTCGGCGTCGAAGGCGCGCACGGCATCCGCCACCGCCGCACACATCTCGGGGTCGACGGCGTTGAGCCGCTCGGGAGCATCGAGCGTGATCCGCCCGACGGCTCCGGTGGTCTCGACGATGACGGTGGCGACGGCGCTGGTGCTCATGCCGCCATCCAACCGCAGGTTCAGGCCTGGACGACGGCGCCGGACGCCACCAGCTCGGCGACCTCCACCTCGGTGAACCCGTGGGCGAGCAGGTACCTCGTCGTGTCGGCCCCCGGCGCCGGCTCGGTCCCAGGGTCGAGCGCCGGGGTGTCCGACAGCCGCGGCCCGGTGCGGGGCACCGGGTGGCCGTACCCGTCCGGGGCGAAGGTCCCCCGCCCCACGAGGTGCGGGTGCTGTGGTGCCTCGGTCAGCGACAGCACCGGCGCCACGCACGCGTCGGTGGCCTCGAAGTGCGCCGCCCACTCGTCGCGCGAGCGGGTGCGGAAGGCGTCCGTGAACGCGGCGCGCTGCGCGGGCCAGGTGTCGGGGTCGTACTGCTCACCGTCGACCCGCACTCCCAGCCCCGCCACCAGCTGGGCCCAGAACGGCGGCTCGAGCGCCCCCACGGCCACGAACCGGCCGTCGGCGCACTCGTACACGGCATAGAACGGCGCCCCGCCGTCGAGCAGGTTGGCCTCGCGCTCGTCGCGCCACCCACCGGCGCCGAGCAGCCCGTGCACCATCGAGAACAGGTGGGCGGCTCCGTCGACCATCGCGGCGTCCACGACCTGCCCGCGACCCGTGGTCCCCCGGGCGATGAGCGCCGCGAGCACCCCGACCACGAGGTAGAGCGAGCCGCCCGCGAAGTCGCCGATCACCGGCACCGGTGCCACCGGACGCTCGGCGGCGCCCAGGGCGTGCAGCGTGCCCGAGATCGCGGCGTAGGTGATGTCGTGCCCGGCCCGCTGCGCCCACGGCCCGGTCTGGCCCCAGCCGGTCATCCGCGCGTGGACCAGGCGCGGGTTGCGGGCCAGGCACTCCTCCGGGCCCAGACCCAGCCGCTCGACCACCCCCGGCCGGTAGCCCTCGACGAGCACGTCGGCGCCGTCGACCAGCCGCTGCACCACCGCACGCCCGGCATCCGTCTTGAGGTCGACCGCGATGCTCGGCCGCGACCGGCGCAGGCCACCCGCGAGCGCGAGGGGGTTGGACTCGCCCGGGCGGTCGACGCGCACGACGTCGGCGCCCAGCTCGGCGAGCATCAGGCCCGCGAACGGCGTCGGCCCGATGCCCCCGAGCTCGACGACCCGGATGCCGGCGAGTGGGCCCGCTGCCCCGCTCACCCGGTGACCCCGCGCACCCCGAGCAGCGGCGGTCGGTCACCCCGGATCGTCGCCACCATGTCGACGACGCGTCGGGTGGCCCGCACGTCGTGCGCCCGGAACACCGTGGCGCCCAGCCAGGCCGCGACGGCGGTGGCGGCCAGGGTGCCCTCGAGCCGGTCGTCGGCCGGCAGGTCGAGGGCCTCGCCGATGAAGTCCTTGCGCGACAGCGCCTGGAGCACCGGGTAGCCCAGCTCGACGATCGTCGCGGTGTGCCGCAGCAGGGTCAGCGAGTGGGCCGTGGTCTTGCCGAAGTCGAGGGTGGGGTCGACGAGCACGCGCTCGGGCGGGATGCCGGCCGCGACCGCCCGCTCGGCACCCTCCCGCAGGGTGCGCAGCGCGTCGTCGAGCACCCCCAACGGCTCGGGCGGGTAGGTGACGCCGACCGGGTCGGTGCGCGGCGGCAGGCCCCCGGTGTGCGAGATGACGTAGCCGGCGCCGGCCCGGGCGGCGACGTGCACGAGGTCGCGGTCGTGACCGGCCCAGGTGTCGTTGACCAGGTCGAGGCCGGCCTCGGCGGCGGCCACCCGGGCCACCTCCGCGCGCCAGGTGTCGAGGCTGAGCACGAGGTCGGGGTGGTCCTCGCGGGCCCGGGCGAGGAACGGCACGACCCGCTCGATCTCCTGCTCGGGCGTCACCACCTCGCCCTCCTGCCCGGCTCGCACGCCCCCGACGTCGACGATGTCGGCCCCGAGCTCGACGGCCGCGTCGAGGGCCCGGCGGGCCGACGCGAGGTCGCCGTGCCGGTTCCCCGCCCAGAACGAGTCGGTGGTGCGGTTGACGATCGCCATCACCGCCGGGTGGCCCGCGTCGAAGGTGCGTCCGCGCAGCCGCAGCCCGGCCGGAGCGGCCGGCACCACCGGGTCGGGTGCCGGGATGCCGGCGTCGCTCACCACGCGCTCACCGGGATGCGGGCGTGAGCTCACGCAGGCCGGGGAGGACCTGCTCCGCGAAGGTGCTCAGGAACCGCTCCTGGTCGTGGCCGGGGCCGTGCACGACCAGGTGGTCGAACCCGAGGTCGGTGTAGGCCCGCAGCGCCTCGACGACCTCCTCGGGGCGCGAGGCCACGACCCAGCGCTTGGCGACCTGTTCGATGGGCAACTGGTCGGCGGCCTGCTCCATCTCGCCGGGGCTGTGGATGGAGTGCTTCTGCTCGGCGGTGAGCGACAGCGGCGCCCAGAATCGGGTGTTCTCCAGGGCCAGGTCGGGGTCGGGGTCCCACGACACCTTGATCTCGATCATCCGGTCGATGTCGTCGTGGCCGCGGCCGGCCTTGTCGAGGCCCTCGTCGACGGCCGGCACGAGCTGGTCGCGGTAGAGCTCGACGCCCTTGCCCGAGGTGCAGATGAAGCCGTCGGCGACGCGCCCGGCGTACCGGGCCACCATCGGGCCACCGGCGGCGACGTACACCGGAACCGGCTGGTCGGGCCGGTCGTAGATGGCGGCGTCCTCGGTGCGGTAGTACTCGCCCTCGAAGGTGACCCTGTCCTGCGTCCACAGCTCGCGCATCAGCCGCACCGCCTCGCGCAGCCGGCCGAAGCGCTCCTTGAACTCGGGCCACTCGCCCTCGCCCACCGATCCCACGGCCACCTCGTTCAGCGCCTCACCGGTGCCGACCCCGAGCATGACCCGGCCCGGCGCCAGGCACGCCATCGTCGCGAAGGTCTGCGCCACGACGGCCGGGTTGTAGCGGAAGGTCGGGGTCATCACCGAGGTGCCCACGAGCACCCGCTCGGTGCGGGCGAGCACCCACGACATCCAGGCGAGCGAGTTGGGCGCGTGGCCCCCCTGCAGCCGCCAGGGCTGGAAGTGGTCGGAGATCGTCACCGAGTCCAGGCCGAGCTCCTCGGCGCGCACGGCGAACGCCGCCAGTGCGCCGGGCGCGAACTGCTCCGCCGACGCCTTGTACCCGACCCGCAGACCGCCTGGCTCGCTCATGGCCCCATCCTGCCCCACGCGCCGGCAGCCACCCGAGGGCCACGACGACCCTCGACGAGCGCGCTGCTGGGGCTCGAGACCGGCACCGGGCCCCTGGTGCGGACCGAGCCCCCCCGCCACCCGGTCCGCACCGATCCTGGGGGCCCGCCTCTGATCGCGCCCCCCGGATGGGCGGGCACCACGATGGCCGCCCGCGCTGCGGTGCCGCTGCGATTTCGCTGTGGCGTCCCGGCTGCGCCTGGCCACCTTCCTCGACCGCTCCTCCCGGGCCGGGTGCGCAGGGATAGCGTTGACGCACCGACCGAGCACCAGGAGCGCGCCATGGCCACCGACCTCATCGACCTCGCCGGTCACGAGCAGGTCGCCTTCTGCACCGACCCCGACACCGGCCTGCGGGCGATCATCGCCCTGCACGACACCGCGCTCGGGCCCGGCCTGGGTGGCACCCGCTTCCACCCCTACGCCTCCACCGACCAGGCACTCGCCGACGTCCTGCGCCTCTCGCGGGCCATGACCAGCAAGAACGCCGTCGCCGGCCTCAACCACGGCGGTGGCAAGGCGGTCATCATCGGCGACCCGCACCGCGACAAGACCCCCGAGCTGCTGCACGCCTACGGCCGCTTCGTCGAGTCGCTCGGCGGCCGCTACGTCACCGCCTGCGACGTCGGCACCTACGTGGCCGACATGGACGTCGTCGGCGAGTCCACCCGCTGGGCCACCGGCCGTTCCCCGGAGCGCGGCGGCGCCGGCGACTCCTCGGTGCTGACGGCCTACGGCGTCTTCCAGGGCATGCGAGCGGCCGCCCAGCACGTGTGGGGCGAGCCGACCCTCGCCGGGCGTCGCGTCGCGATCGCCGGCGTGGGCAAGGTGGGCCGGCGGCTCACCGACCACCTCCTCGAGGACGGCGCCCAGGTGGTCGTCACCGACGTCGACACGGATGCCGTGCGGGCGCTGCTCCGCGTCCACCCCCGGGTGCGCGCCGTCGACCTGCTCGACGACCTGGTGCGCGAAGAGGTCGACGTGTTCAGCCCGAACGCACTCGGTGGCGCGCTCGACGACGAGACCGTCGAGGCGCTGCGGGCCCGGATCGTCTGTGGGGGCGCGAACAACCAGCTCGCCCGCGAGGGTGACGGCGGCACCGCCGACCGGCTGCTCGCCCGCGGCATCACCTACGCGCCCGACTTCCTGGTCAACGCCGGCGGCGTCATCCAGGTCAGCGACGAGCTGCACGGGTTCGACATGCACCGCGCCCGCGAGCGCACGGCCACGATCTTCGAGCACACCCTCCAGGTGCTCCGCGACGCCGACGCGGCCGGGGTGAGCCCCGCCGTGGCCGCCGACCACCTCGCCGAGCGGCGGATCGCGGCCGGTGGCCGACGTCCCTGGCTGCCCGGGGACCGGGTCGGCGCGCCCGGTCTCTGAGCCGCCGTGGAGGGGAACACCGCGACGCGCGACACCGTTGACCGGGACGGCGTCGCCGGAGCTGCTCCACTCATGTACCGTTGGCGTCACGACACACACACGATTCCCGGGACCGCTCCGCGACGTGGGATGACCCTGAACACGGGGCCGTCCGACGAGCGATGCCGCCCCGGCAGACGCACGAGGGGGTCACGCCATGGGGCGCGGCCGAGCCAAGGCCAAGCAGACGAAGGTCGCTCGCGAGCTGAAGTACTACAGCCCGGACACCGATCTCTCCGCGCTTGAGCGAGAACTAC
>DASSQL010000007.1:0-2749 GCA_035702525.1 Ornithinibacter sp.
GCCGGCGAGCGCTCCAGCGCCCGGTCGAGCACCTGCTCCCAGACCAGCGCCCCGCCGGCGATGACGTCGACCCGGCCCGGGTGCAGGTAGGGCAGCGCGGCCCGCTCGGCGTGACCCATCGTGAGCAGAGACTCGCACGCCTCGCGCATGACGTCGACGGGAACGCGGGCCAGGTGCACGGCCTGCGGGTCGTAGGTCGCCAGGCGCAGCGCGTGCGCCGTGATCGTCGTGATCGTGCCGGCGAGGCCGACGACGGCGCCGATGCCGGTGAGGTCGACGGTCTCCTCGACCGCGTCGAGGGCCGCCACCACGTCGCGTCGCGCGGCCGCCACCTCGACGGGCGCGGGAGGGTCGGCGTGCAGGTGCCGCTCGGTCATCCGCACGCTGCCGACGTCGACCGAGCGGGCCGCCTCGACGTCGGTCGTGCCCCGCACCAGCTCGGTCGAGCCGCCGCCGAGGTCGACCACCAGGTACGGCCCCGGCACGCCGACGGCCTGGAGGTCGCCGGTCGCACCACCGAACGAGAACCGGGCCTCGGCGTCGCCGGCCACCACCTCGGGAGCGACGTCGAGGTCGCCGAACGCCTCGCGGACCCCGGCGACGAACTCCCCCGCGTTGCGGGCGTCGCGCGAGGCCGAGGTCGCGACGAAGCGCACCCGCTCGACCCCGAGCGCCCGGCACTGCCCGGCGTACTCGCGGGTCACCGTCAGCGTGCGTGCCATGGCCTCGGGGGCGATGACCCCGGTGCGGTCGATGCCCTGCCCCAGTCGCACGATCTCCATCCGGCGCACCACGTCGACCAGCCGCCCGTCGTCACCGACGTCGGCCACGAGCAGGCGCAGCGAGTTGGTGCCGCAGTCGATGGCGGCGACGCGGGGCCGGATGCCGTCGCTCACGGCGCGCTGCCGGCATCCGTCGCGTCGTGGTCGGCGGCGACAGCCTCCGAGGCGCCCGGCGCGTCTGCCGAGCAGGGGTGCCGCTGCCACCAGGGGTCGAGCATCTCGAGCGCCTCGTCACCGAGCGGGTTGACCCCGGGCCCGGCCGCGAGCGAGTGGGCGACGAGCACGTGGAGGCACTTGACCCGGGCCGGCATGCCACCGGCCGAGACACCGGCGACCTCCGGCACGTCGCCGAGCTGGGATCGGCGCTCGAGGTAGTCGAGGTGGGCGGCGGTGTACCGCTCGCGCAGGTCGACGTCGGCCTCGAGCCGCTCACTCATCTCGCGCATGACGCCCTGGCTCTCGAGGGTCGACAGGGCGCCGGTGAGGCGAGGACAGGTGGCGTAGAACGAGGTCGGGAACGGCGTGCCGTCGGGCAGCCGGGGCTCGGTGCGGACGACGTCGGGCTCACCGCACGGGCAGCGGTGCGCCACCTCGGCGACCCCCCGGGCCCGGCGCCCGAGCTGGCGGGAGACGGCGTCGAGGTCGGCCTGCGCGACGGGCGGCAGGTCGGCGCGTGCGGTCACCGGCGAGCCCCGGGCACGTCGGCCGTGCGGGTGGACTGCCACACCGTCTCGTACCAGGGCAGCGCCACGTCGGGCGCCGCCAGCTCGGGCACGGGGTCGGTGGTGCCGGTCGACGGCTCGGCGTCGAGCACGGTGTACGACCGCTCCCCCGGCTTGACGAACTTCAGCCGCTGCCGGGCCTGCTGCTCGACGTAGGCCGGGTCGCGCCAGCGCTCCTGCTCGGCCTTGAGCGCGGCGACGTCGTGCTCCTGGCCCGCCACCTTGTCCTGGAGCGCGGCGATGTCGCCCTGCTGGCCGACGTAGGCGGCAACGGTCGAGCCGAGCAGCACCATGAGGAACGCGACGATCGACAGCAGCACCGCGCCACGGCGGGTGCGGCGGTCCTTGGCGGCGCTGGTCAGCCGGCCGCGCCAGCCCGACCGGATCGGGACGGGTGCGGCCGCCGCGGCCGCACCCCGACCGGCCGCACGCGGGCGCCCGCCGCCCGGGCGTCGCGGAGGTCGCGACGCCGGACCGCGGGAGCGCCCGGTGGCCATGCTCGGACTCAGCCCTGCTGGCGGCGCGCGCAGCGCGGGAAGGCACCGGCGCCGGCGTAGACCGCGGCGTCGTCGAGCTCCTCCTCGATGCGCAGGAGCTGGTTGTACTTGGCGACCCGCTCGGACCGGGCCGGGGCGCCGGTCTTGATCTGGCCGCAGTTGGTCGCGACCGCGAGGTCGGCGATCGTGGTGTCCTCGGTCTCGCCGGAACGGTGGCTCATCATGCACCGGTAGCCGGCGCGCTGGGCCATCTCGACGGCATCCAGGGTCTCGGTGAGCGAGCCGATCTGGTTGACCTTGACGAGCAGCGCGTTGGCCGTGCCCGTCTCGATGCCGCGTGCGAGCCGCTCGGGGTTGGTGACGAACAGGTCGTCGCCGACGAGCTGGACGTCGTCGCCCATCCGGTCGGTCATCGCCTTCCAGCCGTCCCAGTCGCTCTCGTCGAGGGGGTCCTCGATGGACACCAGCGGGTAGGACGCGACGAGGTCGGCGTAGTAGTCGATCATCTCGGCGGCGGTCTTGGTGCCGCCCTCGAAGGAGTAGCCGTTCTCGTCGTGGAACTCGGACGCGGCGACGTCGAGCGCGAGGCCGATCTGCTCGCCGGGCACGTAGCCGGCCTTCTCGATGGCCTCGAGGATGAGGTCGAGCGCGGCGCGGTTGCTCGGCAGGTTGGGGGCGAAGCCACCCTCGTCGCCGAGGCCGGTGGCCAGGCCCTTCTCCTTGAGCACGCCCTTGAGCGCGTGGTAGA
>DASSQL010000008.1:0-25972 GCA_035702525.1 Ornithinibacter sp.
CCGGTGTCGATGCCGGTCACCTGGGCCGAGCTCACCACCGTGAGCCCGGGCGACTTCACCGTGCTCACGGTGCCCGACGTGCTCGAGGACCGCGGTGACGCGTGGGCCGACATCGACGCCGAGGTCGGCGACGTCGCCGGGGCGCTGGCCCTGTGGCAGCGCGACGTCGACGAACGCGGCCTGGGCGAGCTCAACTTCCCGCCCGACTACCCGAAGATGCCGGGGGAGCCCCCACGCGTGCAGCCGAGCAAGCGGCGCACCGACAAGGCCGACGCCGAGTACATGGCACCCAAGGCCGAGCGCGACGCCGCCGAGCGCGAACGCTGGGGGATGCCGGTGGTGCCGCCGGTGTCGCCGATGCTCGCCAAGGCGGTCAAGGGCATCGCGGCCCTCGAGGGCCAGGACGTCAGCTTCGAGCCGAAGTGGGACGGCTTCCGCTCGATCATCTTCCGCTCCGGCGACCTCGTCGAGATCGGCAGCCGCAACGAGAAGCCGATGACCCGGTACTTCCCGGAGGTGGTCGAGGCCGCGCTGGCCAACCTGCCCGACAAGTGCGTGGTCGACGGCGAGATCATCGTGGTGCGGCCGGGGGAGGACCGCCTCGACTTCGACCTGCTCAGCCAGCGCATCCACCCGGCGGCGAGCCGGGTGAAGAAGCTGTCGGTCGAGACGCCCGCCCAGTTCGTGGCGTTCGACCTGCTGGCGCTGGGCGACGACGACCTCACGGGTCGGCCGTTCCGCGAGCGCCGAGCGCTGCTCGAGGAGGCGCTGGCCGATGCGCAGGCCCCCATCCACCTCACCGCGGCCACCACCGACCGCGACGTCGCCGCCCAGTGGTTCACCGAGTTCGAGGGCGCCGGGCTCGACGGACTGGTGGCCAAGCAGCGGGGCGGCACCTACGAGCCCGACAAGCGCACGATGGCGAAGATCAAGCACGAGCGCACCGCCGACTGCGTCGTCGCCGGCTACCGCACCCACAAGAGCGGTGACGACCTGATCGGCAGCCTGCTGCTCGGCATCCACGACGCCGAGGGGCAGCTGCTGTCGGTCGGGGTCATCGGTGCCTTCCCGATGGCCCGGCGCAAGGAGCTCTTCGACGAGCTGCAGCCCCTGGTGACCACCTTCGACGACCACCCGTGGGCCTGGGCCCGCCAGGAGGAGGGCACCCGCACCCCGCAGAACGCGGCCGGCAGCCGGTGGGCGGCGGGCAAGGACCTCTCGTTCACCCCGCTGCGCCCCGAGCGGGTCGTCGAGGTGCGCTACGACCACATGGAGGGCGTGCGCTTCCGGCACACCGCCCAGTTCGCGCGCTGGCGCCCCGACAAGGATCCCGCCGACTGCACCTTCGACCAGCTCGACGAGCCCGTCTCGTACGACCTGTCCGAGGTGCTGTCCGGAGGTGGTGGGTGACCGACACCCCGCGCCGCAGCCGTGCCCGGCGCGCGGCGACCGCGGGAGCGGCGGTCGGCGCGACCACCGCGGTGGCCTCGGGGGCGGGGTCGGTGGCAGCCGCCGCCTGGTTCGCCCGCCGGGTGCTCACCCCCGACCGGCACCGCCCCGACGACGTCGTGGTGCGGGCCACGGGGTCGTCGACCGTCGCGCTCGGCGTCACCCCGGAGACCGTCGTGCCCGGCCGCTACGGGCTGTGGATCGACAACGGGTTCGGGCACGTGCGGGTCGGTGACGTCGTGTCGGTCGACCCGGCATCCGGCACCGTCGAGCGCGAGCTGCTCGGCGTCGACCGTGGCTACCTCGCCCCCGGTGGTGCGCGCTGGAACCCGTACTACTACGGCGCACCCCCGGACGAGAGCCTCGACCTGCCGCTCCAGCACGTGACGTACGCCGGCGAGCTGGGCCCGATGCCGGCGTGGGTCGTTCCCCCGCCGGCTGGGTCGGGTGAGCGTTGGGCGGTGCTCGTGCACGGCCGAGGAGCCCGGCGCGAGGAGACGATCCGCGCGATGCCGCCGCTGCTGGCGCAGGGCTGGACCTGCCTGGTGCCCAGCTACCGCAACGACGAGGGGGTGCCGGCCGGGCCGGACGGTCGCTACGCGCTGGGGTTGTCCGAGTGGCGCGACGTCGAGGCCGCGGTCGCCTACGCCGTGGAGCGTGGTGCCCGCGAGGTTCTGCTCATGGGGTGGTCGATGGGGGGCGCGATCGTGCTGCAGCTGCTCGACCGCTCGCCGCTGTCGGCACTGGTGTCGCGGGTGGTGCTCGACGGCCCGGTCATCGACTGGGGCGACGTGCTCGCCCACCACGCCCGCGAGCACCGGGTCCCGGCGCACATCGGGTCGCTGGCGCGGGTGATGATGCGGCAGCGGTGGGGCCACCGGTTCGTCGGGGTCCACGAGGGCGTCGACCTGGCGAAGACCGACTGGGTGCGGCGTGGCGATGAGCTGCACCACCGGGTGCTGCTCATCCACAGCGCCGACGACGAGTTCGTGCCCTGCGGCCCGTCGCGCGAGCTGGCCCGGGCACGGCCCGACCTGGTCAGCTTCGTGGAGTGGCACGTCGCGCGGCACTGCAAGGAGTGGAACACCGAGCCCGAGCGCTGGGAGCGCCTCGTCGGCGACTTCGCGGCCGGCTGATCGGCGCAGCCGGTATCAGGCGGCCGGTCGGCGCCCTCCTCACGGGTACTCACGAGGGGGAGGACGACATGACCAAGCTCGAGCTCAGGCTGGACCGGTTGGAGTGCCACGTGCAGGGCGACGCCTCGGGGGGCTCCGAGCCCTACCTGTGGCCGATGCTGATCTGGGTGAGCGACGCGACGCTCGCGACACCCGCCCTGGTGCGGTCGAACCACCCGCACACCCCGCGGACCGTGCTGGGCCAGGACGTCAGGGCCGGGGCGGTGCTCACGGTGCCCCCTGGTGCCGGCACCACCGGGGTGCAGCTGGCCGACGGCGAGGTGCTGCGCAGCGCGCTGGCCGTGGTCAGCCTGCTGGAGAACGACGAGACGCCCGAGCACGTGGTCGTGGCCGCCTACGACGCCTACGTGCGTGAGCTGCCGGCCGCCATGGCCCGGCACCTGCTCGAGCTGTCGAGCGACGACCAGGACACGGTCGACGAGGCGAAGGCCGCCGTGCGCGCCGAGGTGAGCGCAGCGGTGAAGGGCGCGGGCGCCGGTGAGCTGACGTCGTGGGAGAAGCTCAAGGTCGGGATCGGCTCGCTGAACCTCGACGACCAGGTCGGCTCGGCGTTCACCGACACGACGTCGACGACACAGCTCGCTCTCGACTTCGTGGAGACCTCGGGCAGCGGGTCGTCCGCCCACACCACCCAGGACTGGCACCTCACGGGCACCCTCACCGTCGACACCCGCATCGACCTGTGCGCCGGGCAGGTGCGGGCGGTGACCCAGGCCACGGTTCAGCGCGACCAGCTCCTCGACCAGCTGCGGGCGCTCAACACCGCGTTCGCCCAGGCCAGTCCGTCAGAGCGCGCCGCCATCCGGCTCGACATCGCCGAGGTCAAGGACCAGCTGGCCCAGGCCGAGTCCGGGCTCGCCGCTGCACAGGCGGCGCTCGCGGCCTGCCGGGCGAGCGGCGGAGGGCGACGGCCGCCCGTCGGGCACCTCGACGACATCGTCGTCGCGAGCGACCTGCACCCCCTCTGACCCGCAGGGCGGGTCCGGGTCGCGGTTCAGCAGACCTTCTGGCGAGCCCGCTCGGGCAGGTAGTCGTCCCACTCCTGTGAAGTGAGATCTCGCCCGGCGAGCCGGCATGCGGCTGCGACCGCCTGCTCGGGTCTCGGGTCCCAGGTGGACACGGTGCCGCTGGCCGAGGCCACGAGGATCTCGGAGCTCCTCGGGTCGAAACCCGCGCCGTAGGCATCGGTTCGGACGGTGGAGAGGAGCTGGGGTCGGCGGGCTCGCCAGAGCGAGACTCCGCCGCTGCCGGCGGTGACGAACCGGCTGCTGTCGGGCGAGAACTGGATGACGTCGCCGACCGAGGTCTGCTCTCCGAAGAACGTGTTCGTCGCAGCCAGGGTCTCCGGGTCCAACACCGAGACCACGGCACGGTTGTCGTCCGGGACGTCGCGGCCGGCGACGACCACCGTCCTGCCGTCGGGCGACCACGCCACGGAGGAGATGGTGAACCCGACATCCGCGGCTCGGCGGACCGATCCGGAGGAGGTGTCGACCAGGTTCACCCTCCCGCCGACCCAGGCGATCGCACGGCTCCCGTCGCGGTTGGCGGCGGTGAGGATGACCGGCAGGTCCGCCCCGACCAGGACGGGATCGGCGACCGGCGTGGACGACGCGAGGTCGACGCTCTGTACCCAGCCGAGGTGGGTCCCCAGCACGAGCCGGGCGCTGTCGCCGCTGAAGGCGACGCTGTCGAGTACGCCGTAGCGCTCAGGCAGGCGATGGTGCCCGTGCAGTCGTCCCGAGCCCCGGTCCCACACGTCGACCCACTGGTCGGCCTGGACGCTGGCGACCCAACGGCTGTCCGGGCTCCACGCGAGGTCGGCGTTGTAGGCGTTCGAGTGGCGGAGCGGAGGCAGGGCCGTGTGCCTGCCGGAGTGGAGGTCGAGGAGCTGCACCCCGAAGGACTCGGCACCGTCAGTCACCAGGTTCGCCACCGTCCGCCCGTCCGGGGACACCTTCGTGTACACGATGCCGGCCGACTCCGGCTGCCGTTCCACCCCTAGCGAGCGCACGAACGTTCGGTCGCCGGCCACGTCCCACGCCAGCAAGCGTTCTCCCGCGGTGCTGTAGGCCGTTCTCTCGTCAGGGTTGAAGGCCACCTCGTCGGACCCGGCCCCGGCGAACCGGGCAACCTCGGTCGCCGGATCACTCAGCCGTCGCACGACCACCGTGCCGTCGACCGTGTAGCCGAAGAGGTCTCCACGGGGGGAGAACTCGATCTTGCCGATGCCGCCGTTCTCGTCGATCACGGACCTCACCGTCAGGCGCTTCGGGTCGAGCAGGGCGACCTGGCGCCCGCGGTTCACCAGCAGGGTGGTGCCATCCGGGCTGAGGGCAAGCGTCGGGCCGGCGACGGGTGTGCTGCCGACCTCACGACCCGCGTGAAGGTCCAGTGCGTGGAGGACCGACTGGTTCCGTGCCGACGAATAGACCCGTGCGCCGTCGTCGCTCACCGCGATGCGTTCTGCGATGAACGCCGCCGTGAACGCTGCGACCGGGTGGGCGAGGTCAGCGGTGTCCCAGACTCGGAAGGAGGTGTTCTCGTCGAGCTGGGTGGGATGGACGAAGCCGGCCGCCAGCCAGCGCCCGTTGGTGCTGAAGGCGAACGACTCGTGGACGACTCGGCCCTCGGGGACGCCACCCGGCTGGGTGTCGGCGAGTACCGCAGTGTCCGGGTCGAGGATGCGCAGCGGGATGGGGTCGACCCGCCGCTCACCGGTCAGCATGAACGGGTTGACCGATGCCGCCAGCTGTGAGCCGTTGGGGTTGAAGTGGACCGCCCGCACCGGGATGTCATGGTTTCGAGCGATCTCCCGGTGCGCAGCGGCGTCGAAGATGGTCACCCCGTCGAAGTTCCCGCCGACGGCGACCGCTGCGCCGTCGGCGCGCACGGAGACGGTGTTCGGCGAGGTGGCCTTGGCGACCCCGATGAGCTGCGGTGCACGGTCGAGCACCGCGGACAGGTTGCTCCTGGATTCCGCGGAGTCGTCGAGGTGGACGCCGGCCACCGCCAGGAGGACGGCCACGTCCTGGTCCTGCGCCCGCAGGGCCTCGGCACCCAGTCGACGGGCGTCGGCCACGAGCGACTGCTGCTCGGCTCGGTCGGCAGCGTTCTTGGCAAGCGCCCCGGCCACCATGGCCACGGCGAGCAGGGCGGCGACCGCTCCGAGCCCGAGGCGCAGCCGTCGGTTGAGCCGCCGCTCGCGGCGCACCTGGGCCTCCGTCGCCCGCTGCTCCCGCTCTGCCAGCGCGGTCGACGCGTCGAGGAAGGCGCGCTCGGGAGGAGTCAGCTCCTGGTCGTGGCCATGCCTCCACTCGGCCGCGCGTGCCTGGCGGACCCCGCGGTACAGCTCGCTGTCGGGGCGCCCCAGCTCGTCCCAGCTCTCGGCCGCGACGCTGAGGTGCCGCAGGATCCGAAGCCCGTCGACGTCGTCGTCCAGCCACGAGCGCAGCCGGGGCCAGGCCAGGGCCAGCGACTCGTGGGCGATCTCGACGGTGTCGCCGTCGCTGCTCAGCAGCCTCGCCCCGACCAGCCGCTCCACGACCGCCGTGTGCTCGTCGTCCGAGGCCACCGTGCGCCGAGCGACGCGGGTGCGCACCGGCTCACCGGCGTCGTCCGCGGACACCAGCCGCACCATCAGGTCGCGCAGCATCAGCTGCTGGGTCGGGGTCAGCTCGCGGTAGACCCGCTCCGCCGACTGCGCGACGGCCTCCCGCACCCCGCCGGTCGCCGCGTACCCCTCGACGGTCAGGGTGTTCCCCTCGCGACGCCGCCAGGTCTGGCGCAACACGTGCGAGAGCAGGGGCAGCGCCCCGGGCGAGCCCTCGGCCTCCCGGACGAGGAGGTCCACCAGCCCGGGCTCGAGCCGCAGCCCGGCCTGGGCGGCCGGGCCCTCGATGGCACTGCGCAGCTGGTCCGGGCCCATCGCGCCCAGGAGGTACAGCCCCTTCTCGACGAGGTGGGCGAACTCGGGGTGGGCGGCCAGCTCACCCAGGCGGTCGGCGCGCAGGGAGATGACGAGGCGTCCGCGCGCGGCGACGTCGACGAGGCCGGCGATGAATGCCTGACGCTCGGGGGAGCTCTCGGCCAGCGCGAGGGCCTCTTCGCACTGGTCGACCACGAACACCGACCCCGTTCCCGTCGGCGCGAGGGCGAGGGCGTCCTCCGGGTGGGCGCCGGGCGTGACGATCCGCACCCGGCTGCCGTCCCGCACCAGGGCGGCGGCCACCCCGGCGCGGACCAGCGAGGACTTGCCGCTCCCCGACGGCCCCACCACGGCGAGCACCCCGGCCGCGTCGAGCCGGGTCAGGCACGCCGACACGTCCGCCTCCCGGCCGAAGTACGCCGGGGCGTCGTCGAGGTCGTAGGCGACCAGGCCCAGGTAGGGGCAGACCTCGGCGACCACCGGTGGCGGGCCCTGGGTCAGCAGCGCGGGGTCCTGCCGGAGGATCGCCTCCTCGAGCTCCGCGAGCGACGGGCCGGGGTCGAGCCCGAACTCGTTGACCAGGGTGGCGCGCGCCCGCTTGAGCGTGGCCAGCGCCTCCGCCTGGCGGCCGGACCGGTACTGCGCCAGGGCCAGCAGCCCCCACCGTCGCTCCCGGGTGGGCTCCTGGGCGACCATCCTGTGCAGCTCGCCCAGCACGTCGTCGTGCCGTCCCGACCGGATCGCTGCATCGGCGTGGAGGTCCTCGGCGTCCCGCCGGCGCTCGCCGAGCCGTTCTGACTCGACGCGGCCCACCTCCCACTCCGACAACCGGTCCAGCGGGTCGCCACGCCACAGGTGCAGGGCCTCGCCGCTCGCGTAGCGGGCGCGGTCGGCCTCGCCCGTGGCGAGCAGCTCGCTCGCCCGCAGGAGCAGGTCCTCGAAGCAGAGGTGGTCGACGTCGTCGCGGTGCAGGGCGAGCCGGTAGCCGGCGCCGGTGGTCACGATCGCGCCGGCCCCGAGGGCCTTGCGCAGGCGGGAGACACACCCCTGCACCACCTTTGACCAGGATGCCGGGAGCCGCTCACCCCACAGCGCCTGCGCGAGCGCCTCCGCGCGCACCGTCTCGCCGGGGCGCGCGGCAAGTGCCTCCAGCACCACCTGGTCGCGGGGTGCCAGCAGGATCCGCCCCTCGTCGACTTCGAGCGGGCCGAGCACTGCAACGCGCACACGTCGAATGTGACCCCCTTCCGATACCGCGTCAACGCCCCCGATACCCGGCTGATACCCGGTCGGTGCCGCGTCTGTACCGCCGCGTGCGACAACGGCCGTGGACTCGATCCCGAGCCAGAACAGCAGCACCACACCAGGGAGATCGACCATGGCCAGCACCAGTGAACACCGCCACCACGCCCTCCGAGCCGCCGCCGCCGTCGCGGCTGCGCTCGTCGTCACCGGTCTCGCGGCCGCACCGTCCTCGGCACGGCAGGACCCCGGCACCCCTGTCGTCGCCGAGGTCCGCGACGGGAACCACTGCCCGCTGCAGCGGGTGGGAACCCAGTTCGTCCGCTGCGACGACCTGACCGGCAACGGGGTGCGGGCGCCCGGGTACGTCCCGGAGCGATGACCCGATCGGGCCCGACGCTCAGGGGCGACGGACCCGCCAGAGGCCCATCAGGGTGCCCGCCTCCTCGACGAGCAGGCGTGGCAGCAGCGGGATGCCGTCCGCCCCACCGAGCGCTGAGCCACTCGTGATCCGGGTGCCGTCGCCACCGACGACCGTGGGCGCCAGCGACAGCGCCAGCTCGTCGACGACCTCGGCGGCCAGGGCGGCCGCCAGCAGGGTCGGGCCGCCCTCGCAGAGCACGTGTCGCAGGCCGCGCCCGGCCAGGGTGTCGAGCGCGGCCGGCAGGTCGACGTGGTCGCCACCGGCGACGACCACGGCATCCTCACCGAGGGCGTTGCGGGCGTGGTCGAGCGCTCGGGGACCGGCACCGGCGCAGGTCACCAGCAGGCCGGCGCCACGTCCCTCGAGGGGCCCCTGCAGACCCGGCGGCACCCGACCCGAGCCGCTGACCACGACGAGCGCCGGGGGAGTGGCGCGTCGACGGGTCGGCGTGACCCGCTGGTAGCCCTCCGCCCGGGCCGTTCCGGACCCGACGAGCACGGCGTCGCACAGGTCGCGCTGCAGGGCGAAGACCCGGTTGTCGGCCGGGGTGTTGATGCTGCCGCTGCGCCCGTCGGGGCCCACTCCCGAGCCGTCGAGGGTGGACACGAAGTTGGTGCGCACCCAGCGCCCACGCGGGAAGGCGTAGAGGTCGGCCAGCTCGGATGCCGTGAGGCGGCTGCCGGGCGTCGCGGGTCGGCGGGGGTCGAGGAGGACGCGCATGGGGGCGAGTCTGTCAGCCCGATGCCGCGGCCCGTACGGCCACAGCCGCCCCGCCACCCGTGCTGGTCTGCAAGGATGCGGCGATGGGCAAGGGATCGAAGGCCAAGGCCTCGTCGAAGAGCAGCACGAAGTCCACGCGCAAGGCCACCCGCTCGAAGGGCCGTGCGTCCGCGAAGGCCGGTGCGCCCTCGTCCGCGAAGGTGACGCCTGACCGCAAGCTCTCGGGCAAGGCTGCGGCCAAGGCGAAGAAGAAGCAGAAGGAGGCCGCGAAGGCCCGCGCCGACAAGGCGGTGCAGCCGGTCACCTGGACCGACGCGCTGCGGGTGGGACCCGGCTTCAGCCTCGGCGAGCTCGACCCGCACTCGACGCCGGGCTTCACCGGCGACAAGGCCGAGGGCAAGGAGGTCATGGGTGAGCTGCAGTCGCGGCTCGGTGACCTGCAGGAGCGGCTCTTCGCCGAGTCCAAGGGCGGCGGCAGGCGCTCGGTGCTGCTCGTCATCCAGGGCATGGACACCTCAGGCAAGGGCGGGATCATGCGGCACGTCGTCGGCGCCGTCGACCCGCAGGGCGTGCACATCACCTCGTTCAAGGCGCCCAGTGCCGAGGAGCAGCGGCACCCGTTCCTCTGGCGGATCCGCAACGCCCTGCCGACACCCGGCCAGATCGGGGTGTTCGACCGCAGCCACTACGAGGACGTGCTCATCGTGCGGGTGCACGACCTGGTTCCCCGCAGCACCTGGTCGCGCCGCTACGCCCAGATCAACGCCTTCGAGAAGAGCGTCGTCGACAGCGGCACCGTGGTCGTCAAGGTGATGCTGCACATCTCCGGCGCCGAGCAGAAGGCCCGCCTCGGCGAGCGCCTCGAGCGCGAGGACAAGCACTGGAAGTTCAACCCGGGCGACATCGACGAGCGCGGCCGCTGGGCCGACTACATGCAGGCCTACCAGGCGGCGCTCGAGAAGTGCTCGACGGATGCCGCGCCGTGGTTCGTCGTGCCGGCCGACCGCAAGTGGTACGCCCGGCTCGCGGTCACCAACCTCCTGCTCGAGGCGCTCGAGGCGATGGACCCGAAGTGGCCCGCCGCCGACTTCGACGTCGAGGAGCAGAAGGAGCGGCTGGCGCTCACGCCCTGAGCGCGCGCTCCAGCAGCAGCGCCACGTCGGCCGGCCCGACCGAGGCGCCGAGGGTGCCGAAGGTGCCCCCGTGGTCGCCGCCGAGCCGGCTGGCGACGAAGGCGTTCGCGACCGGGCCGGGGGAGAAGCGCACGAGCAGCGCCGCCTGGAGGGTGAGCGCGAGCCGCTCGACGAGCCGGCGGGCACCCCAGGGGGCGTCCGGGCCGAGGGCCAGGGCCCCGGCCGACTCGCAGTCGTCGATCGCGGCGTCGAGCACCCGGTCGTGACCGCGGGAGAGCGCGAGCTCCTTGCCCAGGGCCGCGAGGGATGCCGGCTCGCGGGTCAGGCCCGCACGACGTCGAGGGCGTTGACGTTGCCCGAGCCCTCCCAGATCGAGTTGAGCGGGGCCTCGCGGTAGAGCCGGGCCAGGCCGTTCTCCTCGACGTAGCCGTTGCCGCCGAGGCACTCCAGCGCCTCGGCGACCATCGGGGCGGTGCGCTTGCAGACCCAGAACTTGCCCAGGGCCACGCCCAGCCGCGAGAAGTCGTCCTCACCCGCGTCGACCGCGTGGGCCAGGCGCATCGCGAGCACCGTCGCCGCCTCGCTCTCCAGTGCCAGGTCGGCGAGCACGTTGCGCATCAGCGGCTGGTCGACGAGCAGGGCCCCGAAGGCGCTGCGGTGCCGGGCGTGGTGCACGGCCCTCACCAGGGCGGCGCGCATCGTCGCGGTCGAGCCGAGCACGCAGTCGAGCCGGGTCGAGGCCACCATGCCGATGATGGTGCGGATGCCGCGCCCCTCGTCACCGACCCGCACCGCCCAGGCCTCGTCGAGCTCGATCTCGGACGACGCGTTCGACCGGTTGCCGAGCTTGTCCTTCAGGCGCTGGAGCCGGATCTCGTTGCGCGCGCCGTCGTCGAGCACCCGGGGGAGCAGGAAGCAGCCGATGCCGGCCTCGGTCTGGGCCAGGACGAGGAAGGCGTCGCTCATCGGCGCCGAGCAGAACCACTTGTGCCCGGTGAGGCGGTACGTGTCGCCCTCGAGCGGGCCGCCCGGCGCGGCCACCGCCCGGGTCGTGTTGGCCCGCACGTCGGAGCCGCCCTGCTTCTCGGTCATCCCCATGCCGACCGTCAGCCCCGCCTTGTCGGCCATCGGCGCCAGCACCGGGTCGTAGACGCGTGAGGCGAGGCCCGGCATCCAGCGCGCGGACAGGTCGGGCTGGGTCGCGAGCGCGGGTGCTGCGGCATAGGTCATCGAGACCGGGCAGAGGTGGCCGGCCTCGACCTGCGACCAGAGCACGAACCCCGCGGCCCGGCGGACGTGGGCACCGCTGTGCGCGGGACGGGTCCAGGGCTCGGCGGTGAGGCCGTTGCCCACCGCCACCTCCATCAGCCGGTGGTAGGCCGGGTGGAACTCGACCTCGTCGACCCGCTCGCCGGTGGGCGCGTGGGTGCGCAGCACCGGTGTGACCCGGTCGGCCTGGTCGGCCCACTGCCGCACCGCGGGGGTGCCGGCGAGCGTGCCCAGCTCGTCGAGCGCGGCCGCCCCACCCGGGTCGACCGGGGTGACCCACCGGTCGACCGCCCCGGTGAGGGCCGCGTCGGAACGCAGCAGGTCGAGCCCGCTGGGGGCCGGGACGACGTTGGAGACGACGTGGGTCCGCACCCTTGCAGGGTACGGCGGTTACGGTTGCACCATGACCGAGGCGAGACGGCGCCTGCGCCGGGTGCTCGGACGCGTTCCGGGCCTGCTCGCGCTCGCCCGGCTCGTCGTCGCGACCATCCGCATCTGCATGCGCTACCGGGTCACCGGGCTGGCCTCGGAGGCCGGCTTCTTCGCCCTGCTCTCGCTGCCCCCGCTCATCCTCGGGATGGTCGGCGGTCTCGCCTACGTCGCGAGCGCCATCGGACCCGTCACCGTCAACGCGGTGATCACTGCGGTGAACGACTACGCCTCGCAGTTCCTCACCTCGGACGTCATCAAGGACACCCTCCTCCCGACGATGAAGGACGTCGCCGCCGGCCCGCGCTTCGACCTCCTGTCGCTGGGCTTCGTCCTGTCGCTGTGGTCGGGGTCGCGAGCGCTGAACGTGTTCGTCGACACGATCTCGATCATGTACGGCCAGTCCGGCGTGCGGGGGATCATCAGGACCCGTGCGCTGTCCTTCTCGCTCTACCTCCTGGCGCTGGCGCTCGGCATCGTCACCATCCCGCTGGTGCTCCTGGGGCCCGACCTGATCGGCGCGATCCTCCCGCACGGGTGGGACTGGTTGATCGCCCTGTACTGGCCCCTGGTCACCCTGCTGACCGTCGGTGGCCTCACCAGCCTCTACCACGTCTCGACCCCGCGCCGGTCACCATGGCTGCGAGACGTCCCGGGCGCCGTGGTCACCCTCCTGCTGTGGGTCCTGGCCTCCTTCGTCGTGCGCGGCACCATCGCCGCGTCGCTGGGCGGCGGCACGTCGATCTACGGCCCGCTCTCGGCGCCGATCGTGTTGCTCATCTGGCTCTACACGCTGGCCATCGCCGTGCTCATCGGGGCCGCCGCCAACGCGTCGATCCGTGAGCTGTACCCGCACGAGGAGCAGCGCAGCCTGCACGAGCGGTTCGGCACGTGGTTCGGGGAGCTGCGCAGCCGCCGCACCGAGCGGCGCGCGCGTCCGGCCGGCTGGGACGACCCGTTCGACGACTACGGCTCGGGCGACGCAGGCGACGACCTCGGCCTGTCCGGCCTGCGCGAGGCCGCACGCGGGCCGCTGACCCCGATGTCCGGCGCCGGTCGTCCGACCCCGCCGGATGCCGTGCCCCCCGCCGCGTCGGGCCCCCACCAGGGGTCGTCGACGCGCCGGGCAGGCGAGGCGGAGCGCGTGGAGGCCGACCGCTGACGGTTTCGGTGCCACCGCGGCGGTGCCGGTTTGGAGATCGTCACGGCGATCGGATAATGTCTGCGAGCACGCCAAAGGGGTTCGACGAGAGCCACGGCGCGCGCGGATGTAGCTCAGTTGGTAGAGCGCAACCTTGCCAAGGTTGAGGTCGCCGGTTCGAACCCGGTCATCCGCTCGGAGGGTGTAGCCGCCCCCACGGTGGAGTGGCCGAGAGGCGAGGCAGCGGCCTGCAAAGCCGCGTACACGGGTTCAAATCCCGTCTCCACCTCGAGTATTACCCGCACGGAGCAGTCGTTCAGCACAGCACGGCCCCACGGACGCGTAGCGCAGTCTGGTTAGCGCACCACCTTGACACGGTGGGGGTCGGAGGTTCGAGTCCTCTCGCGTCCACCCGGATCACGGAAGCCCACCACGACAGTGGTGGGCTTCCGTCGTTCCCGGGGTGCGGTCACATCCGGCCGGCTCCGGCAGTGGCGAACCACGGGTGGTGCAGGTCGAGGTAGCGCATGTCGTGCACCTGCTCCATCTCGCGGTTGAACTGCTGCGCCATCTCGTCCGGCATCTCCAGCTGCTCGCCCTGCCGGGCCTCGGCCTCGCTGCGGAAGGCCATGGTCTCGGTGAACCAGCCGTCGGCGTCGATGGCGACCGTGCCGCCGATGAGCTCCGGGCGGGCCTGGTGCAGCATGTCCATCGGCTGCGACATGAACTCGCGGAAGCGGCTCGGGTCGTCGAGCCGGCCCTGGATGACCTGCACGAACCCGGCGTCGTCCGAGCCGCCGTCGAGCATCATGATCGCGTCGTCGCAGTCGTGGAAGCTGACCTCGCCGTCGAAGCACCGGCTGGCCGCCGCCCACCACTCGCCCTGCTCCGGACGCAGCGAGTTCCGCGCGGCCGCCTCGCGCGACTCGAACCGCACGACCGCGACGAACTGGCCGTCGTCGGTCATGCCGTAGGTGCCGCCCAGCCAGCCCAGCGCCCCGGGCGAGAGGTCCTCCCTCCACCGGTCCATCTGCTCGCGCAGCATCGCCTCGTCCGTGCACATCCCCTGGATGACCTGGATGAACATCTCAACCCTCCGATCCGTCGGGGGCCGCTCCCGTCGTGGAGTGGTCCACCGGCCGACGCTACGCCGCTGCGGGGGGCCTGTCAGTAGCCCGGAATGACCTCTCGAAACCGGGCTGGACGCATTCGCGGGGGCCCCTGCCCGGCGTGACGATAGGTTGTCCCCGCCGCGCCGCCGTCGTGGTGGCGCCACCCCCGAGGAGCCGCAGGTGAGCAGCGACCGCCCCGAGCCGACGAGCCCGGTGGAGCCCCCTCCGCACTCCGGCCCGCCCCCGCGGCTGCGCTCCGTCTTCCCCTGGGTCGACCGCACCTGGCGGTCGTGGCGCGCCGACCCCGTCGACCGGTTCGGGGTCGTGCTCTTCTTCGTCATCGCGACGATCGTGGTGTCGTCGTTGATCGACGTCGGCACGTCGTACGGTGACTCGCTGCTCGCCCACTCGATGAGCGGGGCCGCCCTGATCGCGGCGGCCCGGGCGACCGGGATGCGCCCACGACCCCGCCGGGTGGTCACCGTCGTCGTCCTGGTCGCCGTCGGGCTGCTGGCCGTGCTGTCCCTGGCCGAGCTGTTCGTCGGCGCCGGCGAACTGGCCCCGGTGTCCCCGAAGCAGGCCGACCCGTTGTGGCTGCTCCTCGTCATCGTCGTACCGATCATCGTGATCCGCCGGATCTCCCAGCACACGATCGTGGGCAGCCGCACCGTGCTCGGGGCGATCACCGCCTACCTGCAGATCGGCGTCGCCTACGCTGCCCTCTTCCAGGCCCTTTCGGTGTGGAGCACGGTGCCGCCGTTCGGCAAGCCGCAACCCTCGAGCGCGTTCACCTACCTCAGCCTCACGACGATCTCGACCCTCGGCATCGGCGACATCGTGCCGACCACCCAGGTGTCCCGGCTGATGGTGTCGTCCGAGGCGGTGCTCGGCCAGGTGTTCCTCGTGACCGTGGTCGCCATCGTCGTGGCAGGGTTCGCGGGCGCCCGCAGGAGGTGACCGCACGCCGGGCCCCGAGCTGCGGTGCCCTGTGCCGAACGGCCGATGAGGGCCGCCGCGGGGCCCTAGGCTGGAGTCCAGGGCATCGGCCCGCTGGGCAGGGCGGGCCTTCGGAAGGACGACGATGACGCGCGCACTGGTCGTGTACGAGTCGATGTGGGGGAACTGCGAGCTCGTCGCCCGTGCCGTCGCCGAAGGCGTCGCCGAGGTGATGCCGGTCGACGTCACCGACGTCGCGGCCGCGCCCACAGACCTCGACGACGTCACCCTGGTGCTGGTGGGCGGCCCGACGCACGGCCACGCGATGAGCCGGCAGAAGACCCGCCGCGACGCCCGGGAGCACGGCGCGCTGCACGGCTCGATCGGCACCGGGCTGCGCGAGTGGCTCGAGGAGCTGCCCGACGAGAGCGAGCGCTGGCTGGCCGCCTTCGACACCCGGGTGGGGTCGTCGCGGTTGGTGCCGGGTTCCGCGTCCGGCGGTGTCGCGCGCGAGGGCCGCAAGCACCACTTCCACAAGGCCGCCCGGCCGAAGAGCTTCTACCTGCTCGACACCGAGGGTCCGCCCGCCGAGGGTGAGCTCGCCCGCGCGCGGGACTGGGGCCGTCTCGTGGCTTCGTCGGTGCCGGCTGCGGCCCGGACGGCGCCGGGCCGGCACGGGGGACAGGTGGTCCGGCCCAGCGGGCCCGCCGTGGGCGACGTGGACGGCGCGGCCCACCTGTCCGGCCCGGTCGACGCCGCCCGCCCCGACCTCGTGCTGCCCGACCACGTCCCGGCGCAGGCGCCGCGGGCCGAGCCGGGGACAGCTCGCGCGTCGGCTCGCAGCCCGGCACCCCGGGCGCTCGAACCGACCGACCCGCGAGCCGCGCCCGCCGGCGACTACGACCCGCCGCTCTACCAGCTGGTCGACCGGGTCCGGGCCCTGCGGGCGCGGACCGGCCCGGGCCGGCCGGTGCTCATCGGGGTCGCGGGCGAGCCCGGCTCGGGCAAGTCCACGCTCACGGCATCCCTGGTCGCGGCGCTCCAGGAGGACGGCACCACCGCCGTGCTCGTGCCGATGGACGGCTTCCACCTCGCGAACGTCGCCCTGGCCGCGCTCGGCCGGGCGGAGCGCAAGGGAGCCATCGACACGTTCGACGGCGCCGGCTACACCGCGCTGCTCACCCGCCTGCGCGGCGCCGGCTCCGACACCGTGTGGGCGCCGACCTACGACCGGTCGATCGAGGAGTCGGTCGCCAACGCCATCGCCGTTCCCCCCGGCATCGACGTGGTCGTCACCGAGGGCAACTACCTGCTCGTCGACGACGGGCCCTGGTCGGCCGTGCGCTGGCTGCTCGACGAGGCGTGGGCGGTCGAGGTCGACCCCGACCTGCGGATGGAGCGGCTGGTCGCCCGCCACATCGAGTTCGGCAAGCCCCCGGAGCAGGCCGTCGCGTGGGTCGAGGCGGTCGACGTGCCGAACTCGGACTTCGTCCGCTCCACCTTCGGCCGCGCCGACCTGGTCGTCCGGGGCACCTGACCGATCACCGGGCCGCATACGATGCGGGGCGTGTCGGAGGCGAGGTTCGGGTCGCTCGTGGCCCGCGGCGTCCGCGCCGTCAGCCACGACGTCGACGACCTGACGGCCGGGTTCTGGGTCGTGGTGGTCACCTTCGAGGGCGAGCTGACCGCCGTCCGGATGGACGACGTGCGACGCGAGCCGGATGCCGGGCCCGCCCCCGTGGGTGGGCCGGGCCGGGCCGGGTGGCCCGCACTGACCGGTGCGTGGCGCACCAGCCTGGACCACGACGCCTACGTCGAGGGCGTCGCCGAGGTGCGCCGGCGGATCGCGGCCGGCACCGTCTACCAGGTCAACCTCTGCCGCGTGCTGGAGCACGACCTGCCCGAGACCGCCCGGCTGGCGGGCCTGGGGGCCAGGCTGGCCCGCGGCAACCCGGCCCCGTACGCGGCGACGATCGACCTGCCCGAGGCCGGGCTCGAGATCGCCGGTGCGTCACCGGAGGCCTACCTCGTGCGCCGCGGGCGGCGGGTGACGTCGCGCCCGATCAAGGGCACCGCGCCGACGACCCCCGAGCTGCTGCCGAAGGACTATGCCGAGAACGTGATGATCGTCGACCTGGTGCGGCACGACCTCGGGCACGTCAGCCTGGCGGGGACGGTCGAGGTCGACCACCTGTGCCGCGTCGAGGAGCACCCCGGGCTGGTGCACCTCGTCTCGGACGTGTCGGGCACGCTGCGGCCCGGCACGACGTGGCGCGACCTGCTCGACGCGAGCTTCCCGCCCGGGTCGGTGAGCGGTGCCCCCAAGCACACCGCCCTGCAGGCGATCACCGACCTCGAACCGGTGCCGCGCGGCCCGTACTGCGGGGCCGTCGGCTGGGTCGACGCCGACGGCGACGAGGCGGAGCTGGCCGTCGGCATCCGCACCTTCTGGGCCTCCCGCGACGACACCGGGCGGCGGGTACTGCGGTTCGGCACCGGGGCCGGCATCACGTGGGGGAGTGATGCCGAGGGCGAGTGGCGCGAGACCGAGCTCAAGGCGGCGCGTCTCGTCGCGCTGGCCACGGGTGATGCGCCCGGGCATGCGAGGGTGTGGGCATGACTGACATCCGGGTCTGGGTCGACGGCACCCTGGTCGGCGCCGACACCCCCGCGGTGAGCGCCGTCGACCACGGTGTCACGGTGGGCGACGGTGCCTTCGAGACGGCGAAGATCGACCACGGGGTGCCGTTCGCGGTCACCCGGCACCTGCGCCGCCTCGACCGGACCGTCGCCGGGCTCGGCCTGCCGCCCGCCGACCACGACCGCATCCGCGAGGGCATCGAGGCCGTGCTCGAGGGTGAGCCGATCGGTTTCGGCCGGTTGCGGTTCACGGTCACCGGCGGGCGCGGGCCGCTCGGCTCGGACCGGCTCGACTCGGACCTCACCCACATCGTCACCGCGGTGCCGCACGCGCGGCCGGAGTCGCACGGGGCCGTGGTCACGGTGCCGTGGGTGCGCAACGAGCGGGCGGCGACGGCGGGGCTGAAGACCACGTCGTACGCCGACAACGTCATCGCACTGGCCCGGGCCAAGGAGCAGGGCGCCCTCGAGGCGATCTTCGGCAACACCCGCGGTGAGCTCTGCGAGGCCACCGGCAGCAACGTCTTCGTCGTGAACGACGGGGTCGTGCGCACGCCGCCCCTCGACAGCGGCTGCCTGGCCGGCATCACCCGCGAGCTCGTGCTCGAGTGGTGCGCCGCCGACGGGGTGGAGGTGGTCGAGGAGGCCCTGCCGCTCGACGTGCTCACCCGCGCCGACGAGGTCTTCATCACCTCGTCGATCAAGGACGTCTTCCCGGTGTCGTCGGTCGACGGCCGGGCGGTGGGTGCGCCCGGCCCGGTGACCTCGCGGGTGATGCAGGTCTGGGCCGACCACGCCGCGCTGGGGGTCGACCCGTGACGCCGGAGGAGCCGCCGGGCCGCCAGGAGCACCTGGACCACAGGGAACACCTGGACCACAAGGAGCACGAGGACCACCACCTGCTGCGCGACCCCGACGACGAGGACGACTGGGAGTGGCGTCGCCGGATCCGGGGCAGCCCGCGGTGGCGGCCGGTCTACCAGGGTGCGGTGCTCGTCGTCGGGCTGGTCATGGTGCTCGGCGGGCTCGCACTGGTGCCGCTGCCCGGGCCCGGCTGGCTGATCGTCATCCTCGGCATCGCGGTGTGGGCCTCGGAGTTCGAGCCCGCTTCGAGGCTGTTGGAGTTCGTCAAGGACAAGGTGCGCGCCTGGGAGCAGTGGGTCAGGGTGCAGGCCTGGTGGGTCAAGGGGCTGGTCGGGCTCGTGACGCTCTTCTTCGTGGGGTTCGCCCTGTGGCTGACGATGTGGCTCACCGGGGTCCCTGGTCTGCTGCCGGACCGCATCGAGGCGTGGCTGCACGCGAACGCCGGCTTGTAGGCTGGTCGGTGGCGGAGGCC
Source organism: Ornithinibacter sp. (assembly GCA_035702525.1). GTDB lineage: Bacteria > Actinomycetota > Actinomycetes > Actinomycetales > Dermatophilaceae > Fodinibacter. The sequence goes on from DASSQL010000008.1 coordinate 18,956, forward strand.
GGGTGGCCCGATTTCCGCCGAGTCGCGAGGTCCGTATATCCTCGGCAGGCCGTCACGGCACCCGGATGTGTAGCTCAGTTGGTTAGAGCGTTCGCTTCACACGCGAGAGGCCATGGGTTCGAGTCCCTTCACATCCACCACATCGATCGGCCCCTGAACTGCGGAAGCGCAGAGCAGGGGCCGTGTCGTTCGAGGCGCTGGTCGCACGCGGCGAGGAGCTCCCCACGGTTCCGGGACGGTGGGAGTGGGAACCGCCGAAGGTCCGACACCCGGTGCGCGCCGTGCAGGACCACGGAAGCGTGACGCGCCCCGGGGTGGGTGCAGGCCATCCCCGGGACGCTTCGGTCACGCCGAGGGGTGAGCGCGTGACCTTGACGCCGACCTTGACCCGTGGACCTTTGGTGAACCTTGGCGCGCTCCGCCCGGATCGTTGTCGGCGTGGATGGCAGTCAGGCCGGTGAGCGGGCCGTCGAGTTCGCGTTCGGCCGGCGAGCTCGGGGAGTCCGGTAGAGTCGGCGTCGAAAGGGAGTAGTCCTCAACAGCCGTGTCGACACACTGGCCCTCGGGCCCGGCACGGCAGGCCACCAGTGGTGGCGGACGAGACTTTCGACCAGTTGCTGACCTTCATCGGACGCGCTCGGTCGAAGGTCGTCGAGGGTCTGGCGCCGGCGGCCGGGTCGAGAGGACCTCACCTTCATGGACGCCTTCCTGCTGAGCACCGCCGTGATCTTCGTGGCCGAGCTCGGCGACAAGAGCCAGCTGATGGCGATGACCTTCGCGGCGAGGTACCGGGTGCGCGACGTGCTCATCGGCATCACCGCGGCCACCGCCCTGGTGCACCTGGCCTCGGTCGGGATCGGGTACTGGATCGGTGACGCCTTCGCCGCGCAGCAGCACTGGGTCTCCGTCGCCGCGGGCCTCGCGTTCCTGGTGTTCGCCGCGTGGACCCTGCGCGGCGACGAGCTGTCCGACGACGAGGCGGCCAAGGCCCGCAGCAGCCAGGGCGCGGCCATCCTGGCCGTGGGCGTCGCGTTCTTCCTCGCCGAGCTCGGCGACAAGACCATGCTGGCCACGATCACCCTGGCCACCCGGGAAGGATGGTTCGGTACCTGGATCGGGAGCACGGTGGGCATGGTCGCCGCCGACGCACTGGCCATCGGGGTCGGCGCGCTGCTCGGAAGGAAGCTCCCCGAGAACGTGATCAAGTGGGGAGCGGCCGCGCTGTTCGCCCTGTTCGGTCTCCTCCTGATCGCCGACGGACTACGGAACCTCGGCTAGCCAAAGGAGGCCCGGCGCAATGCTGTCCGAGGCGACCACCCGTCATCCAGAGACGGCCCTGGCCTGCTCCACGTTCGACCGGTGCGGCCCCGCGAGCCAGTCCTGATCCAGGCGCGGGTCGTTCGACCCCTGCCCCTGCCGCAGCGCGTCGACGTACGCACGGTCGGCGGCCAGCCGGGCCTGCACCTCGGGTCCTCGGGCCACGGTGCCGTGCCCGGGCACGACGACGTCGACCTTCCCGGCAGCCGCAGCCAGGCGGTCGAGAGCGCTCTCGTACGCCTCCACCTGACCGGGGCGGCGGGCGTCGAGCAATGGGATCAGGACGTCGGAGAGCATGTCGCCGACGAGCAGGACGCCGCGGTCGGCCAGGAGCACGGCAGCGTGTCCGACGGCGTGCGCGTCGTGCTCGATGACCTCGCCGGGCACGGGTCCGCCGCCCTCGGGAAGCGGAGTGACCAGGGCGACCAGCTCGAGGGGGACGTCCGAGGCGCTCTCGGCCGCCATCGCCTGCGCTCGCTCCCGTGCCTCGCGCGCCACGTGCGCGTTGGCCGCGGTGGCGTGGCGGGGCACGTCGCCGAAGCGCGGGTGCCAGAGCAGGTGGTCCCAGTGGGGGTGCGTCGAGAACCCGGCGACCACCGGAAGGCCCAGCCGGTCCACGTCGTCGGCGAGGTCGGCCAGCTCGGACCCGTTGATGCCGGGGTCGACCAGCACCACGCCGTCGTCGACGCGCACCACGACGGAGTTGCTCCAGACCCACTCGCTCTGCCGTACCCAGACCCCGTCCCCGACCTCGTTCAGCATCGGGCGATGCTGTCAGGTCGACGCACCCGGTGCAACGGTCACACCGCGCCCGGCCCCCGGGCTCGGGCCCCGGCCTGTCGGCGGCCTCTGGCAGGCTGCGCGCCATGGTGACCGTCGAGGACGTCCGACGCGTGGCCCTCGGCCTGCCGCGCACGACAGAGCACCTGATCCGCGACCGGGTCAAGTTCCGGGTCGGGCAGCTGGTCTACGTGGCGTTCTCCCAGGACGAGACGCTGATGGGGTTCGGCTTCCCCAAGGTGGAGCGCGCGGCGCTGGTCGAGAGCAGGCCGGAGACCTTCCTGCTCCCGCCGGCGTCGGACCTGCGGTTCAACTGGGTGGCGGCGAGGACGGGCGTGCTCGAGGTCGACGAGATGACCGAGCTGGTCATCGACGCCTGGACCATGGTGGTTCCCAAGGGAGTGGCCCGCGACCACCTGCACGGTCTCGGCGGCTGACCTCAGCCGCCGGGTCGGGGCCCACCGACACCGGGCCCGCCCTGACCGGTGAGGCTGCTGACGCCGTTCGTCGTCGAGCGACGGAACGTGGTGCTGCTCGGCAGGGCGGTCGCCGGGTCGGCGAGCACGACGACCTGGCCGGCGGTCAGGCCCGACTCGACCTGCACCTTGCCCTGGCCGACCGCTCCGACGGTGACCTTCGCGGCCTCCACCGTGCCGCCGGAGAGCACCTGCACCGAGCCGGTGCCCGCGCTCACCCCGGTGACGGCCGAGACCGGCACGGTCAGCACGTCGTCCGCCGTGGCCAGCGTGATGGTCACGGCGGCGCTCGAGCCGGCGGCCAGCGACACGGGCGCGTCGGAGACGGTGACCCGCACGGGGTAGGTCGGGGTGGAGGTCGTCGTCGACGAGGGCAGCACGCTGATGCTCTGCACCAACCCGGGCACCGCGTCGGTGGTGCCGGCGGGCGTCACCGTGACGTCCTGGGCGACCCGCACCCGGCCGAGCTGGGCCAGCGGCAGGTCGACGGTGACGACTGCCGCACCGGGGCCGACGATGACGACGCCGGACGACGTGCTCGCCTGCTCGCCCTTGACGACGTCGACCTGCCCGACCCGGCCGCTGATCGGCGCCTCGAGCACGGCACCGTCGAGGTCCTGCTCGGCGCCGGCCAGCTCCTGGGTCGCCTTGAGCACGTCGACCTCGAGGCTCGCGGCCGACTGCGCACCGCCCGCGCCGCCGCTGCCGGCCGTCGAGCCGGTGCTGGTCGCGGGGGTGCCGCTGCCGGTCGCGGTGCCTGTGGCGGAGCCCGTACCGGCGGTCGCACCACTCGAGCCCTGGGTGGCCGCCCTCGACTGCCGCTCCTGAAGCGCTGCTGCGGCCGCGTCGAGGGCGACGACCAGCCGGTCCATCTCGGATGCGGTGTGCTGGGCGGAGGCGAGCGCGCCCGACAGCGCCCGGATGCAGGCGCTGACCTGCTCGGGCGTCGGGGTCCCGGCGGCCTGCGTGCGCAGGCTCGCGGGCCGGACGGTGGCCGTCTCGGTGTCGTCGGCCGCCGGGGCGGCACCGCTCGGGGACGCGGTGGCCGACGGCTCGCCGATGGAGGACTGCGAGGGTGACGGGCTGGGCGTCGGCGAGGTGGTCCCACTCGGTGTGGGTGTGGGCGTCGGCGTGGGGGTGGGCTCGGGGTCGGGCGGGGTGCCGGCGTCGATCACCGGCTGGCAGGTGGTCACCGCGACCTGCACCAGTGAGTCGAACTCGTCGACGGCGCGATGCACCGGTGCGGTGGCGACACCCTTGGCCGGCGCCGACGGCGAGGCGGATGGGGTCGGCGACGCGGACGGCGACGGGCCCGAGCCGGACCCGGCCCCGGCCGACGTGGTGGGAGCCGACCCGGAGCCGGCGGGGGAGGTCGACGAGGAACTGGTCGAGGTGGAGGACGAGCTGCTGCTCGCGTCGGCGGCGTCGAGAGCGGCCTGTGCCGCAACGAGGTTCGCCTGGGCGACGGTGACCGCTCGGGTGAGGTCAGCGGTGTCCATCGTCGCGAGCACGTCGCCGGCCTCGACCTCGTCACCCACAGCGGCCCTGACCGACCTCACGGTGCCGGCGGTGCGGAAGGCGGCCGTGACCTGGTCGACCCGCTCGACCGACCCGGACAGCGAGGTCGACTGGGTCACCGATCCCGTGGCCACGGTGGCCGTGCGCAGGCCGGCCGTCGCCGCCTGGCTCGGCAGCGCGTCGACGACGAGGTAGGTGCCGGCACCGAGCACTGCAACGGTGCAGCCCACGGCGGTCCAGCGGGCCCAGTGGGGGAGGGCGCGTCGCTCAGCCACCGCGCACCCCGGTGGTGCACGAGCCGTCGACCGGCTGGCTGAGCAGCAGGGTCGTGGCGGTCAGGGTCCCGGTGTCGTCGGTCCTTCCGGTGGCCCGCACGCACGACCCCACCTTGATCGAGGTCGCCTTGGCAGCCGCCGAGGCGAGGAAGGTGGTGTCGTCGCCGTAGGTCACCGTCACCGGGGTGCTCGAGGGCGATGCCGTGGGTCGGGCCGTCGCGGTACCCGTGCCGAGGGGGCGGGTCGGCATCATGGACGCGACCGTGAAGGTGCCCGAGCCCAGTGCGGTGACCTCGCCCGTCGCTCCGAGACCGCCGCCGCCCGGCGGCATCCCCGAGGGGGCGCCGGAGGGGAGGTCGGACGGCATCCCGGACGGCCTTCCCGCGCCACCGCCGGGGATCTCGCCACCACCGCCGGGGAAGCCCCCACCATCGCCACCGGCGACGGCGTCGCACCCGCCCCTGCTCGACAGGATGGTCACGGTCGAGGCGGCCAGCGCGCCGGTGCCCCCGTTCGCGGCCGTGGGGGCGGCCGACGCCGTCGAGGTGCTCGCGGCGGTGCGCACGCTGACGCAGTCGCCCACGGCGAGGGCCGACGAGGTCGTGGCGACCCGGGCGGTGACGGTCGTTGTCGCCGTGTACACGACGGCGGTCTGCTCGCTGCTGCCCTGGACCTGCAGGGTCGACCCGTCGACCGCCGCGACGGTGCCCGAGACCCCGGGGGCGCGGCCGCCGCCCTGACCGGTCGAGGCGCCGCCACCGGCGAACGCCGAGGTCGTGGGTGCCGGGGTTGCCGCCGAGTCGCCGGACGAGCCGCATCCGGCCAGTGCCAGGACGGCGATCCCGGCGACGGCGACGAAGGAGGCAGGACGGGGGTGGGGACGTACAGGGTTCATGGTCACTCGCTTCGCAGGGCGTCGATGGGGGACAGTCGGGCGGCGCGGCTGGCGGGGTAGACCCCGGCGACCACCCCGATGACGAGGGAGATGGCCAGGGCCAGACCCGCCGCGACCGGCGAGACGGTGACCGGCTGGTCGATCAGGGAGGGCAGGATCTGTGAGCCCGCGACACCGAGCGCGAGCCCGAGCAGGCCGCCGATCAGGCCCAGCACGGTTGCCTCGGTGAGGAACTGGCGGCGGATGATCCGCGGGGTCGCGCCGAGCGCCTTGCGCAACCCGATCTCGCGGATCCGCTCGGTGACCGAGACCAGCATGATGTTCATGACACCGATGCCGCCGACGAGGAGCGAGATCGCCGCGATGCCGCCGAGCAGCACGGTGAGGGTGCGCGAGGTGCTGGTCGCGGTCTCGACGATCGACTCCTGGCTGTTGATGCTGAAGTCCGCGGTGGCGGCGGTGACGCCGTGGGTGGTCAGCAGCGCGTTGGTCGCCTCCTGGTAGGCGGCGGAGAGCGTGTCGGGGCTGGTCGCCTCCAGGTAGATCGTCGAGACGCTGGTCCCGCTCGACGGGGAGACGAGGGTGGCGTAGGTGGTGGCGGGGACGACGGCCTGGTCGTCCTGGTCGCCGCCGACGGTGGACCCGACGGTGTCGAGCACACCGATCACGGTGAAGGGCTGGGCGCCGATCGTCACCGTCTGGCCGACCGGGTCGCGGACGCCGAACAGCTCGTCCGCCGTGGTGGAGCCGAGCACCACCTCGGCCTGCACGCCGGCGAGCTCGGCCTCGGTGAACATCCGGCCGGACGCGACCGAGCGGGCGCGCACCTCCAGCCAGTCTGGGGTGGTGCCGACGACGCTGGTGGTCCAGTTGGTGCCGTTCGCGGTGAGGGCCGTCGAGGTGCTCGACGTCGGGGCCACCGCGCGCACGTCCGGCGCCACCGTGGGGTCGGCCAGCATCGTGGCGTCCGCCGTCGTCAGGGTGGTCGCCGAGCCGCGCCCGCCGCGGATCCCGGTCAGGCTCGTGCTCGAGCCGGGCGAGACGATGAGCAGGTTCGAGCCGAGCTTGCCGATCTGGCTGGCGACCTGTTGCTGGGCACCCTGCCCCAGCCCGACGGTCAGCATGACCGCGGCGATGCCGATGAGGATGCCGAGCACGGTCAGGGCCGACCGCATCCGCCGGGTGCTGATCGCGTCCCACGCCGTGCGCAGGGTCTCGGGCCAGGTCACGGTGCGCCCACCCGGTCGACCTCGAGCAGCCGGCCGTCGCGCATGTGCACCTCGCGGTGGGCGCGGGCGGCGACGTCGTGCTCGTGCGTGATCAGCACGATGGTGCGGCCCTGCGCCTGCAGCTCGTCGAACAGGTCGAGCACGTCGGCCGTGGCGGTCGAGTCGAGGTTGCCCGTCGGCTCGTCGGCCAGGATCAGCTGGGGATCGGTGACCAGTGCCCGCGCCACCGAGACCCGTTGCTGCTGTCCACCGGACAGCTCGCCGGGGCGGTGGTCGACCCGGTCGGCCAGACCCACCCGGGTCAGGGCATCGACCGCGCGCCGCCTGCGCTCGGCGCGGGGCAGGCCGGCGTAGACCAGCGGCAGCTCGACGTTGCGCCACGCCGGCATCGTCGAGAGCAGGTTGAACTGCTGGAAGACGAAGCCGATCCGCCGGTTGCGCACGTCGGCCAGCGCACTCTCGCGCATCGTGCTGACGTCCTCGCCGGCGAGGTGGTAGCTGCCGCTCGAGGGGGTGTCGAGGCAGCC
>DASSQL010000009.1:0-3348 GCA_035702525.1 Ornithinibacter sp.
GCCCAGGTCGACGAGGTCGTCGCGGTCTCCGACGCCGAGTCCTTCGAGATGACCCGCCGCCTCGCCCGCGAGGAGGGCCTGCTCGTCGGCGGCTCGTGCGGCATGGCCGTCGTCGCGGCGCTGCGCGTCGCCAAGGACCTGCCGGCGGATGCCGTGGTCGTCGTGCTGCTGCCCGACTCCGGCCGCGGCTACCTGTCCAAGATCTTCAACGACGAGTGGATGCAGTCGTACGGCTTCCTGCGCACCAACGGCGGGCGCACCGTCGGCGACGTGCTGCACGCCAAGGACGGCGACATCCCGGCCCTGGTGCACACCCACCCGACCGAGACCCTGCGCGACGCCATCGAGATCCTGCGCGAGTACCACGTGTCGCAGATGCCCGTGGTCAACGCCGAGCCCCCCGTGATGTCCGGCGAGGTGGCCGGCGCCGTCTCCGAGCGCGACCTGCTCGAGGCGCTGTTCACCGGCAAGGCGCACCTGGCCGACTCGGTGTCGGCGCACATGAGCCCGGGCCTGCCGCTGGTCGGCTCCGGCGAGCCGATCGCCACGGCGCGCCACGAGCTCGAGCACTCCGACGCGGTGCTGGTCATCGACGACGGCAAGCCGGTCGGGGTGCTCACCCGCGCCGACCTGCTGTCCTTCCTCGCCGACTGACGGCCGGCCGCGCCGGGCCGGGGTGATTCGCGGTTCCACGAGCCGGGACATCACCGCGGATGCCGTTGGCCGACTTCCCGATTCGCCTGCGGTGCAACCGCGGCGCGGTTACCCTCGACCTTTCCGGTCGACGGTCGACCGGTCTACCGATCCATGGGGGATCCCGTGCGCCACCTGCTCCGTGCCCTGCTCTGCCTGCCGCTGCTCGTGGGCGGCTCGCTCGTCGTCGCCCCGTCGGCCTCCGCCGCGCCGGCGGTCAAGATCTCGTTCGTCTACTTCGACTCGCCGGGCTCGGACACCGGCTCCAACACGAGCCTGAACGCCGAGTACGTCACCATCAAGAACACCTCGTCGACGGCTCGCTCCCTCACCGGGTGGACGCTGCGCGACAAGACCGGCTACACCTACACGTTCCCCAGGTTCACGCTCAAGGCCGGCGCCTCGGTCAAGGTGCGCACCGGCAAGGGCACCGCGTCCTCGTACAACCGGTACTACAACTTCACCTGGTACGTGTGGAACAACGGCGGCGACACCGCCTACCTGAAGAACGCCTCGGGCACCCTGGTGCACAAGTGCACGTGGACCTCGGCGGGCAGCACGAAGTCCTGCTGAGCACCGCTCGCGACGACAAAGGTCGGAGAAACCGGGGTCATGGCACCGGTTTCTCCGACCCTTGTCGTTCCCGCCGCGGCAGCCGTCGGGTGAGACTGGTGTCGTGGAGCACGAACGACCCCGGTGGGAGAGCCCCGTCGAGAAGGCGATCCGGGAGGCCCAGGAACGCGGCGAGTTCGACGACCTGCCCGGGGCCGGCAAGCCGCTGACCGACCTGGGCGACCCGGACGACCCGATGTGGTGGCTGCGCCGCTACGCCGAGCGCGAGCAGCTCGACATGACCGGCGCCCTGCCACCCGCGCTGCAGCTGCGCAAGGAGGCCGCCTCCTACCCCGAGGCGCTGGCCGACCTGCGCGCCGAGGACGCCGTGCGCCGCGTGCTCGAGGACTTCAACCAGCGGGTCCGTCACGACCGGCTGCGCCCGCCGGACCCGGGGATACCGCAGCTGCTCGCCCCCACCGTCGACGTCGAGGCGATGGTCCAGGGCTGGCGGGCCCTGCGAGCAGCCTCACAGCCGCCGCATGTTGACCCGCCGGTAACATCGGGAGAGGCTCGACCCGGGCGCCGCTGGTGGCGCCGCCGGCGGTGAGCCGGGAGCGGGTGCCGGCGCACGGCATCCGGCCGCGGTCACCCCACCCGACGCAGCACGCGAGCTGACACCGACGACGAAGAGGGCCGATGAGCGACTACCCCCACCTGCTGGCGCCGCTCGACCTGGGCCACGTGACGCTGCCGAACCGGGTGGTCATGGGCTCGATGCACACGGGCCTCGAGGACCACGCGCGCGACTTCCCCAAGCTCGCCGCCTACTTCGCCGAGCGGGCCCGCGGCGGCGCCGGGCTGATCGTCACCGGTGGCTTCGCACCCAACCTCGAGGGCACGTTCTACCCGATGGCGTCGAAGCTGACGACCCGGCGCGAGGCCCGCCAGCACCGCCAGGTGACGGATGCCGTGCACGAGGAGGGTGGGCGGATCGCGCTGCAGATCCTGCACGCCGGGCGCTACTCCTACACCCCGTGGTGCGTGGCGCCGTCGAAGGTGAAGAGCCCGATCTCGAAGTTCACCCCCCGCGCCCTGTCGGACCGTGGCGTGCACCGCCAGATCCGCGCGTTCGCCCGGGCCGCCCGGCTGGCCCGCGAGGCCGGCTACGACGGCGTCGAGATCATGGGGTCCGAGGGCTACCTGGTGAACCAGTTCCTCGCACCGCGCACCAACAAGCGGATCGACGACTGGGGTGGCAGCCCGAGCAAGCGGCGCCGGTTCGCGGTCGAGACCGTCCGTGCGGTGCGCGAGGCCGTCGGTCACGACTTCATCGTCATCTACCGCATCTCGGTGCTCGACCTCGTCGACGAGGGGCAGACCTGGGACGAGGTGACCGCCCTGGCCCGCGAGATCGAGGCCGCCGGCGCCAGCATGCTCAACCTCGGCATCGGCTGGCACGAGGCGCGGGTGCCGACCATCGTCACCTCGGTGCCGCGCGCGGCCTTCACGTCGTACGCCGCGCGGCTCAAGGAGCACGTGTCGCTGCCCGTGGTCGCGACGAACCGGATCAACATGCCCGACGTCGCCGAGTCGGTACTGGCCGGTGGCGCCGACCTCGTCTCGCTGGCCCGCCCGTTCCTCGCCGACCCCGACTGGGTGCGCAAGGCGGCCGAGTCGCGCGCCGACGAGATCAACACCTGCATCGCCTGCAACCAGGCCTGCCTCGACCACACCTTCGTCAACAAGCGGGCCAGCTGCCTGGTCAACCCGCGGGCGGCGCACGAGACCGAGCTGGTGATCGGGCCGACTCGCACCGTCAAGAAGGTCGCCGTCGTCGGCGCCGGCCCCGCCGGGCTCGCCGCCGCCACCACGCTGGCCGACCGGGGGCACGAGGTCGAGCTGTTCGAGGCCCGCGACCACGTGGGGGGCCAGTTCGACATCGCGATGCGGATCCCCGGGAAGGAGGAGTTCGCGGAGACGATCCGCTACTTCACCCGGCGCCTCGACCTCAGCGGGGTCAAGGTGCACCTCGGCCGCAAGGTCGAGGCCGACGAGCTCGTCGACGCCGGCTTCACCGAGGTCGTCGTCGCCACCGGCGTC
>DASSQL010000010.1:0-6703 GCA_035702525.1 Ornithinibacter sp.
CTGCGGCACGAACGTGCGCAGGGTGCCCGGCGCGGTCTCGGCGTGGGCGGCGGCGGCCTGCTCGGAGGCCGGGAAGGGCAGCGGGTCCTTGGTGGTGGCGAGGCCGGCGAGCTGGTCCTGGGTCGAGGCCGCCGCGAACCGTGACGCGAAGATCAGCTTTCCGGCGACGGTGAGGTCGAGCGCCTCCGGCCGGTCGATCCGCGAGGCGTAGTAGGCGAGCCGGCTGGCCGTGTCGGTGTCGGGGTTGGCCATCCGCACCTGGCCGGAGACGTTGACCTGGTCCGACCAGGACGTCGGGGCGGCGGCGAGTGCGCTCTTTCCCGCCGTGGGCGAGACGAGCACCACGGGGCTGGTGGCGACCGACGGGCCCTGCTCCCAGCCGTCGGGGGCCGTCGGGAGGTCGCCCGAGCCGGGCAGGGCGTCGAGCCAGGTCGAGGAGTCGGGCACCCAGACGTCGGGTACCTGGCCGGTGCCGATCGCCTGGACGGCGCTCTGGGCGGATGCCGTGGAGCGCACCTCCGCGACCCGGCAGCCGTCGGCGCCGTCGGCCGACAGCACCTCCCGGGCGACCGGGGCGAGCTCCGCGGCGACGAGCACCTGCAGCGGCTCGGCGCACGGCTGGGGGCCCTGCGCGGCGGCGGCGCTGGTCGGGCGGTTGGTCCACCAGAGGTATCCACCGCCGACGGCGGCCAGGAGGAGGAGGGGGATCAGGGTGAGGGCGAGCGCGCGGCGGGTGCCGCCGCCGCGCTGCGTGCCGTGGCGGCCCATGTGCGGTGAGTGCTCCTCAGTCGTCGTCCGGCAGGACGATGTTGAGGACCCAGGACACGAAGGTGATCACGACGGCACCGAGGACGGCATCCCAGAAGAAGTCGTCGATGGTGAAGTCGAGGTTGATCCAGCCGCAGACCCACTCGGTGATCTGCAGCATGAAGGCGTTCACGATGAAGGTGAACAGGCCCAGGGTCAGGATGATGAAGGGGAGGGAGAAGAGCCGCACGATCGGCTTGATGAACGCGTTGATGACGCCGAAGACCAGCGCGACGAAGAGCACCGTCAGCAGCTTGTTGGCCCACGAGCTGTCGCCGTTGGCCAGGTTGATGCCCGGGATGACCAGAGCGGCCAGCCAGAGGGCGAGACCGTTGACGACCACCCTGATCAGGAAGTTCTTCACCGGCGCATTGTGGCATGTGGGACTGCTGTGACCGGCTCGTTCGAGCGGGTTCGCCGGCGGGTGGGTGCCGGTGGGTTCCCTAGAGTGGTGGCCATGACCGACGACCCCCGCGGGGTGCACCTGCGCAGCGCCCTCGACGCGCTCCCGGCCTACACGCCCGGGCGGCCGGCCGCGGCGCAGCCCGGCGTGACGGCCTACAAGATCAGCAGCAACGAGAACCCCTACCCGCCGCTGCCGTCGGTGCTCGACGTCGTGCGCGAGGCGGCCGGGTCGATGAACCGGTACCCAGACATGGCGGTCACGGCGCTGACGACCGCCCTGGCGCAGCGGCTCGACGTACCCGCCGGGCGGCTGGCGCTCGGGCCCGGTTCGGTCGGCGTGCTCGGACAGCTGGTCGCGGCGACCTGTGACCCCGGCGACGAGGTCGTCTTCGCGTGGCGGTCGTTCGAGGCGTACCCGATCCTCGTGACGCTGGCGGGTGCGGTGCCGGTGCAGGTGCCGCTCGGCCCCGGGGAGCGGCACGACCTGGCGGCGATGGCGGCCGCCATCACGCCGCGCACCCGGATGGTGCTGGTCTGCACGCCGAACAACCCGACCGGCACGACGGTCGGCGACTCCGAGCTCGAGGTGTTCCTCGAGGCGGTCCCCTCGGACGTGCTGGTCGTGATCGACGAGGCGTACCTCGAGTTCGTGACGGCCCCGGACTCGCCCGACGCGCTCGCCATCCACCGGTCGCGGCCGAACGTCGCGGTGCTGCGGACCTTCTCGAAGGCCTACGGACTGGCCGGGCTGCGGGTCGGGTACGCGGTGGCGCACGAGCCGCTCGCGGAGGCGTTGCGCAAGGCGGCGATCCCGTTCGGGGTGAACTCGCTGGCGCAGGTGGCGGCGGTGGCGTCGCTGGAGGCGTTCGACGAGCTCGAGGTGCGGGTCAAGGAGCTCGTGGCCGAGCGGTCGCGGGTGGTCGAGGCCTTGCTGGCCCAGGGATGGGTGCTGCCCGACGCGCAGGCGAACTTCGTGTGGTTCGCCCTCGGTGAGCTGACCGGGGAGTTCGCCGCTGCCTGCGAGGCCGCGGGGCTGACGGTGCGGCCGTACGGGTCCGACGGGGCGCGCGCGACGATCGGCGAGCGGGAGGCCAACGACCGGCTCATCGCGGTCGCGGCCGAGTTCCGGGCGGCGCACCCGGGCTGAGCTCCGGCGGCACGCTGGGCTTCGCCGACGTCACCGTGACGTCGGGGACCTCAACCGCTGGCGGGGAAGCTTCCCCGGGGGCCAGGACTTTCCCCGCCGTCACAGTGCTGGCGGGGAAGGTCACGGCTGGATGCCGGGTGCCCGCCCACCGCGGGCCTCAGCCGGCGAGGTCGGACTCGGCGACGACCCGCAGCGCCTGGGCCGCGATCGTCAGGGCCGGGTTCATCGCCGCCGAGGACGGGAAGAAGCCGGCGTCGACCACCCACAGGTTGTCCAGGTCGTGCGCCTTGCAGTGGGGGTCGAGCACGCTCGCCCCCGGGTCGGCCCCGGCGACCACGGTGCCGCACATGTGGCTGTTCATGCTGATGTCGAACGGCTGGGTGAACACGACGTCGTACCCGGCGTCGCGCATCAGCCGCTTGGCCCGGGTGAGCAGCAAGGCGTGCTGGCGGGTGTTGGTGGCGACCCGGCTGGTGCGGATCCGTCCGGTCGGCGACAGGGTGACCCGGTTGGCGGGGTCGGGCAGGTCCTCGGCCATGACCACCCACTCGACCGACCGGCGCGCGATCGCGTCGAGCAGGGGCAGGGGCACCCGGGTCGCCCAGCTCTTCATCATCAGCCCCTGCACCTTGCCGATCGCCTGCACCGTGCCGAGCGGGTGACCGTCCCCGCCGTCGTGGTACCAGTCGGTCACCATCACCGTCTTCTGGAACACCACGTCGTTGCGCCGGTTCACGTCGACGGCGGCGATGTGCGCGTTGTTGTGCATCATGAAGCTCCGGCCGAGCCGGCCCGAGGAGTTGCCGAGGCCCTCGGGGTGCTCGGCACCGGCCGACGCCAGCAGCAGCGCTGCCGAGTTCGCCGCACCTGCGGACACCACGAAGAGTCGCCCGTGCACCGTCACCGGCCCGTCCGGCCCGACCCCGACCGCCTCCAGCACCCGCCGGCCCGACGCGTCGGTGACCAGCCGCTCCACCCGCACCCCGGTCGCCAACCGGGCCGACCCGGTGGCGAGCGCGGGATCGACGGCGCACACCTCGGCATCCGACTTGGCGCCCAGGCGGCACGGGAAGCCGTCGCACGTGGCGCACCGGACGCAGCGCCCACCCGGGCGCAGGTCGACCCCCATCGCCGTCGAGGCGGGGCTCACCCCGGCGGCGCTCAGCCGCTCCACCAGCGCCGCGACGTACGGCTCGTGCGGCAACGCGGCGTACGGGAACGGCGTGCTCCGCCACGGCTCGGTCGGGTCCGAGCCGGCCGTCCCGTGCACGGCGTACAGCCGCTCGGCCTGGCCGTAGTAGGGCTCGAGGTCGGCGTACCGGAACGGCCACGCGGGCGAGACGCCGTCGAGGTGCCCCACCTCCTCGAAGTCCGACTCCCGGAAGCGCGGCAGCGACGCACCGTAGACCTTGGTGTTGCCGCCCACCACGTAGTGCACGCCGGGCGCGAACGCCGACCCCGACCCGTCCTCCCAGAGCTCGGCCGGCTTGTACCGGCGCTTCATGAACACCTCGTCCGGCGACCAGTTCTGCGGTTCGCGAGGCAGCCGCTCACCCCGCTCGACGAGCAGCACGTCCACCCCGCGCCGGGCCAGCGCCCACCCGGTCGTGCCGCCGCCCATGCCCGAGCCCACCACGACGACGTCGGCCTCGAGGTGCTCCATGTCGCGATCGTCCCACGGTGCGCGCCCGGTGCGGCATCCCGAGATGCCGGCCAGACCGCCGTGCACCTGCGCCGCCCGACCCCACCCCCCGTGTGGTTGCGTGGACGGATGCCCACCATCGGATCCCACCGCTCCCACGAGCAGCTCGCCCCCGGCCGGCCGCTGCCTGACGTCCAGCACGTCGAGCGCGAGGAGGCCACCCGATGAGGATCAGCCAGACCGGTGACGTGTGGTGGAAGTCGGCCGTGTTCTACTGCGCCGACGTCGAGACCTTCCAGGACAGCGACGGCGACGGCGTCGGCGACCTGCGCGGCATGACCGACCGCATCGAGTACCTCGCCGACCTCGGCATCACCTGCCTGTGGCTGATGCCGCTCTACCCGACCGCCGGCCGCGACGACGGCTACGACATCACCGACTTCTTCGGCGTCGACCGGCGGCTGGGCACCCCCGGCGACTTCGTCGAGCTGGTGCGCACGGCCAAGGCCGCCGGCATCCGGGTGGTGGTCGACTTCGTCATGAACCACACCTCCGACCAGCACCCGTGGTTCAGGAGCGCACGCCGCAGCGTCGACGACCCCTACCGCCACTACTACGTCTGGTCGCCCACCAAGCCGCGGTCGAGCAGGGCGGAGGTGGTCTTCCCCGACAAGGAGACCAGCATCTGGCAGCTCGACGAGCGCACCGGTGAGTACTACCTCCACCACTTCTACCGCACCCAGCCCGACCTCAACGTCGCGAACCCGCAGGTGCAGGAGCAGATCGCCAGCACCCTGGGCTACTGGCTCGCGCTGGGGGTCTCCGGTTTCCGGATCGACGCAGTCCCCTTCCTCTTCGCGAACGACACCTACCCCGGGTCCGAGCCGAACGGGTTCGACCCGCAGGCCTACCTCAAGAAGGTGCGCGACTTCGTCACCCGGCGCCTCGGCGACGCCGCCCTGCTCGGCGAGGTCAACCTCCCCTACCCGCAGCAGAAGGAGTTCTTCGGCGGCGCCGACGGCGACGGCCTCAACATGCAGTTCGACTTCATCGGCATGGAGCACCTCTACCTGTCGCTGGCCCGCCAGGATGCCGGGCCGTTCGCCTCGGCGCTGCGGGAGCGGCCCCCGCTCGACATCACGAGCCAGTGGGCCAACTTCGTGCGCAACCACGACGAGCTCACCCTCGACAAGCTGAGCACCCGCGAGCGCAAGGAGGTGTTCGCGGCCTTCGGGCCGGACCCCGACATGCAGCTCTACGGGCGCGGCCTGCGCAGGCGGCTGCCGACGATGCTCGGCGGCGACGAGCGCCGCATCCGGCTCGTCTACTCCCTGTTGTTCTCCCTCCCCGGCACGCCGACGCTCTTCTACGGCGAGGAGATCGGCATGGGCGAGAACCTCGACGTCGAGGGCCGCCTGGCCGTGCGCACGCCGATGCAGTGGGACGACGGCCCGAACGGCGGCTTCTCCTCGGCGCCGGCGCGCCGGCTCACCCGCCCGCAGCCGAGCGGCCTGTTCGGGCCCGAGCAGGTCAACGCGGCGGCGCAGCGCCAGGACCCCGGGTCGCTCTGGACATTCATCCGGCTGCTGATCCGCCGCTACCGGCAGATGCCGCAGATCGGCTGGTCCGACGTCGAGGTGCTCGACCACGACGTCCCCGCCGTGCTCGCCCACGTCTGCCGGTGCGACGACTGGCGCCTCCTCGCGCTGCACAACCTCGGGGCGGACGACGCCATCGTGACGCTGGACCTCGGGCCGGTGGTCGAGGGGTCGGTGCTGCGTGACGTGCTCGACGGCCGGCCCGACCAGCCGCTCGACCCGAACGGCCGCGTCGAGGTGCGCGTCGACGGCCAGCGCGGCCAGTGGCTGCGGGTGCTCGCTCCCGGTGAGCAGGCGTACGCCTGAGCCCGCCCCCGACGGGGGTGGCCTGCGGCTTGGTCGGAAACGCCACCCCACCGGTACGGTGGTGCCCGACACCGGCAGTGACCGCCGCCACACCCAGCACCAGCGGTCACGACGACCCTGTCGACTGCGTGGTCGGGCAACGACCCCGACACGCATCCGACACGACGCGGCGACCGTCACCACGGGAGCCCGGAGAAGGAGTGCCCTGTGAGCGACAACGAGGTCGCCCCGCTCGAGGCGGCGTTCGGCGTGGACCACCACGTCTCACGCGCCGAGGCCCCCGAACGCCCCGTCCAGGACGGCGGCCCGGAGATGGTCCAGCTGCTCAACCCCGAGGGTGAGCGCGTCTCGCACCCGGAGCACGACGCCGTCGTCGACGCCCTGAGCGACGAGGAGCTGCGCGGGTTCTACCGCGACCTGGTCCTCATCCGGCGCTTCGACGCCGAGGCCACGGCGCTCCAGCGCCAGGGCGAGCTGGGCCTGTGGGCCAGCCTGCTCGGCCAGGAGGCCGCCCAGGTCGGCTCCGGCCGCGCCCTGCGCCCCCAGGACTATGCCTTCCCCACCTACCGCGAGCACGGCGTCGCCTGGTGCCGCGGCGTCGACCCGGTGAACCTGCTCGGCATGTTCCGCGGCGTCAACCACGGTGGCTGGGACCCGAACGAGAAGAACTTCCACCTCTACACGATCATCATCGGCGCGCAGACCCTGCACGCCACCGGCTACGCGATGGGCGTGCAGCGCGACGGCAGCGTCGGCACCGGCGACGACGACCGCGACACCGCGGTCATCGCCTACTTC
>DASSQL010000011.1:0-2589 GCA_035702525.1 Ornithinibacter sp.
GGCCTCCGCGCGCCGGGCGAGGTCGAGGTAGTCAGGCCACGGCACGAACCGCTCGACCTCGGGCAGCTGGACACCGACCTTGCAGGGGCGCGTCATGCCGCCCATCTCACCACCAGCCCTGCCGGCGCGCCCAGCGCAGCAGGTAGAGCGACATCGCCGACATCAGGGCCACCACGACGGCCAGCTCGACCCAGTGGGTGCGGTCGTTGACGATGAGGTTCATCCCGAACACCCCCGAGATCGCCGCCACCGGCAGCGTGATGGCCGCGATCACGGCAAGCCGCTCGGCGGCGATCGTCATCCGGGTGTCGGTACGGGCCCGGTAGAAGGCCGTGACGCCCTCGAGGAACTCGAGCTGGCTCTTGGCGATCCGGTCGAGGCGGTCGTACTGCTCGCGCAGGTCCTCGAGCAGGAGCCGGTCCCCCTCCGGCGCCCGGGTCACCAGGGTCACCGCGCGCGCCATCACCTGCGCCCCCTGCGACGCCATCGTCCGCACCGTCAGCAGGGTGTGCCGCACCGTGAACAGCTCGTCGAGGAACTCCTGGGGCTTGTTGTCGTCGGCACCCGCCATGACCCGCTGCTCGAGCAGCCCCACCTCCTGGGCGAAGTCGTTGACCAGGCGCTCCTGCACGTTGGTCAGGGCCGAGACGTGCGCGTACGCCAGGGCCATCGGGGTGCGGGGGCGCAGCCGGCCGGCCTCCATCCGCGCCGCCACCTCGCCGGTCTCGCGCACCATCGCGGACAGCGGCACGACGGGGTTGCGCGGGCCGTGCAGCGTCACGACGTACCGGGGGCCCACGAAGAGATCGAGCTCGAGGTAGTGCACGTGGCCCCCGCTGCCCGGCTCGGGCCGGTGCAGGGCGAGGTAGAGCACGTCGCCGTAGTGGTGCAACCGGGCGATGTGGTTGCGCGCCAACGCATCGCTGGCCGCCTTCGGGTGGATGCCGAAGCGCTCGGTGAGGAGCACGGCGGTCGCCTCGTCGGGCTCGGGGACGTCGACCCACACCCAGCCGTCCTCACGCGCGAGCAGCGTGGTGAGGTCCCCGGCGCCGACCCGCTCGGCCACCCCGGACTCTCCGTCGACCCACACCACGCCGATGTCCGGCACGAGCCCAGCGTAGGTGCCGTGCGGGGGTGCCGGAAGGAGGCACACGGCATCCTCTGGTCAGTGTCGGAGGTCGGTGGCACCATCACGGGATGGCGACGCAGCCCCTCCCGCAACCCGGCCCCGGTGACGACGCAGAGAACGGGCTCGACCCCACCGACTGGGCGGCCTTCCGCACGCTCGCCCACCGGATGCTCGACGACTCGCTCGACCACATCGCGGGCCGGCGCGACGAGCCGGTCTGGCAGCCGATGCCGGATGCCGTGCGCTCCGCGTTCGACGGGCCGCTCCCGCGTGCCCCCGAGGGGCTCGAGGCCGCCTACGACGACTTCCGGCGCACCGTGGTGCCGTACTCGATGGGCAACGACCACCCGCGGTTCTGGGGCTGGTACATGGGTGCCGGCAACCCGGTGGGCAACCTCGCCGACCTGCTCGCCAGCGTGCTCAACCCGAACATGGGCGGTGCCGACCACGCCCCCGTGCTCGTCGAGCAGCAGGTGGTGCGCTGGTGCGCCGAGGCCGCCGGCTACCCCACGTCGGCGAGCGGCCTGCTCGTCACCGGCGCGTCGGAGGCCAACCTGGTCGGCCTCGCCGTGTGCCGCACCGTGCGGATCGGGCCGCAGGTGCGCACCGACGGCATCCCCGGCGGCCGTCGCTTCGGCGTCTACGCCTCCACGGAGGTGCACAGCTGCCACCGCAAGTCGCTCGAGCTGCTCGGCCTCGGCGAGTCGTCGCTGCGCCTGGTGCCGGTGCGCGACGACTACACCCTCGACGTCGACGCCCTCGCCGCAGCCGTCGCGGCCGACCGGGCGGCCGGCATCGAGCCGCTCGCCGTCATCGCCACCGTCGGCACGATCAACACCGGCTCGGTCGACGACGTCGAGGCCATCGCCGACCTCGCCGAGCGCGAGGGGCTGTGGCTGCACGTCGACGGCGCCATCGGCGGCTTCCTCGCCCTGAGCTCGCAGCCGGATGCCGTGCGCGGGCTCGAGCGCGCCGACTCCCTCGCGCTCGACCTCCACAAGTGGATGCAGGCGCCGATCGACGTCGGGCTCGCCCTCGTCCGCGACGAGGCCGCCCACCGGGCCACCTTCTCGGTGGTGCCGCAGTACCTCCAGCACTCCACGCGCGGGCTGGCCGCCGGCGAGGTGTGGTTCAACGAGTACGGCATCGCCCTGTCCCGAGGGTTCCGGGCGCTGCGGGTCTGGCTGGCGTTCAAGGCCTACGGGGCCGACGCCTTCGGCCGGGTCATGGACCGCAACATCGCCCAGGCGCACGCCCTCGCCGACCGGGTCGACGCCCACCCCGACCTCGAGCGGATGGCGCCGGTGGGCTGCGACGTCGTCTGCCTGCGCTACGCCCCGGCCGGGGTGGCGGCGGGCCGGCTCGACGAGGTCAACCACGAGCTGGTGCTGCGCATCCACGAGAGCGGGGTCGCGATCGTCAGCGACACCGTGCTCGACGGGTCACTCGCCGTGCGGGTC
>DASSQL010000012.1:0-2234 GCA_035702525.1 Ornithinibacter sp.
GGGGCCGGTCCGAACTGTGGCCCGCGTCACGGTGGAAGCGCTTGCACCGCTAGGCTCGGACCCATGCGTCGCGCCAAGATCGTCTGCACCCTCGGACCCGCCACCAGCTCGGCCGAGAACCTCCGAGAGCTCGTCCGGGCCGGCATGGACGTCGCCCGGCTCAACCTCAGCCACGGTGAGCACAAGGACCACGAGCAGGTCTACCGGGACGTTCGCAAGGCGAGCGACCAGACCGGCCGGGCGGTCGGCATCCTCGTCGACCTGCAGGGTCCCAAGATCCGCACCGCACGGTTCGAGAACGGCCCGATCCAGCTCGTGCCGGGCTCGACCTTCACCATCACCACCCGTGACGTCCCGGGTGACGAGAAGGAGGTCGGCACCACCTACTCCGGCCTCCCCGGCGACGTCACCGCCGGCGACCGCATCCTCATCGACGACGGCAAGCTCGCGCTGATCGCCACGTCGGTCACCGAGACCGACGTCGTCTGCCAGGTGCTCGAGGGCGGCACGCTGTCGAACAACAAGGGCATCAACCTGCCGGGTGTCGCGGTGTCGGTCCCCGCGATGTCGGAGAAGGACAAGGACGACCTGCGCTGGGCGCTGAAGATGCGCGTCGACATGATCGCGCTGTCCTTCGTGCGCACCGCCGACGACATCCGCGACGTGCACCAGATCATGGACGAGGAGGGGCTGCGCCTGCCCGTCATCGCCAAGATCGAGAAGCCGCAGGCGGTCGACAACCTCGACGAGATCATCCGGGCCTTCGACGGCGTCATGGTGGCCCGTGGCGACCTCGGCGTCGAGATGCCGCTCGAGGAGGTGCCGCTGGTGCAGAAGCGCGCCTGCGAGATCGCCCGCCGCCGCGCCAAGCCGGTCATCGTCGCCACCCAGGTGCTCGAGTCGATGATCGAGAACAGCCGCCCCACCCGCGCCGAGGCCTCCGACGCCGCCAACGCGGTGCTCGACGGCGCCGACGCGCTGATGCTCTCCGGCGAGACCAGCGTCGGCAAGCACGCCTTCGCCGCGGTGCGCACGATGGCGCGGATCATCGAGAACACCGAGGACCACGGGCTGCACCGCATCCGCCCGCTCGGCACCCGCCCGAACTCCAAGGGCGGGGCGGTCACCGCCGCGGCGGCCGAGATCGGCGAGCTGCTCGGCTGCAAGTACCTCATCACCTTCACCACGAGCGGCGACTCCACCCGCCGGCTGTCGCGGGTGCGCCCGCGCATCCCGATGCTGGCGTTCACGCCGAACCAGTGGACCCGCAGCCAGCTCGCCCTGACCTGGGGGGTCGAGACCTTCCTCGTGCCCGACGCCCGGCACACCGACGAGATGGCGATGCAGGTCGACGAGGTGCTGATGGCGGCCGGTCGCGTCGTCGAGGGCGACAACGTGATCATCGTCGCGGGCTCGCCCCCCGGCATCCCCGGCTCCACCAACGCCCTGCGCGTCCACCGCATCGGGGACGCCAAGAACCGGGTCGCGCCCGCGTACAGCGACATCGCGACCGGGGCCGTCTGAGGCCGGGGGTCACGCCGTCGATAGACTGACGTCGCCCCGGCCGGGGTGGTGGAATGGCAGACACGGAGGACTCAAAATCCTCTGCCCGCAAGGGCGTGCGGGTTCAAGTCCCGCTCCCGGCACATGAGTGAGACCACGCCGCCCGCGGCCCCCTCGTCGACCAAGCGCGTCCTCGTGGCCGAGGACGAGGCGATCATCCGCCTCGACCTCGCCGAGATGCTCGGGGAGGCCGGCTACGAGGTGGTCGGCCAGGCCGGCGACGGCGAGCAGGCCGTCGCCATGGCCCTCGACCTCAAGCCCGACATCGTCATCATGGACGTCAAGATGCCGGTCATGGACGGCATCACCGCCGCCGAGCAGATCGGCAAGGAGCGGATCTGCCCGGTCGTCATGCTCACGGCGTTCAGCCAGACCGAGCTCGTCGAGCGGGCCCGCGACGCCGGTGTGATGGCCTACGTGGTCAAGCCGTTCACGGCCAGCGACGTCACCCCGGCGCTCGACATCGCGCTGTCGCGGTGGAGCGAGCTGAAGGCCCTCGAGGCCGAGGTCGCCGACCTGGGCGACCGGCTCGAGACCCGCAAGGCCGTCGACCGCGCCAAGGGCGTGCTGATGACCAAGCTGAAGATCAGCGAGGCCGACGCCTTCCGGTGGATCCAGAAGACCGCCATGGACCGCCGGATGGGCATGCGCGAGGTCGCGGACGCCGTGGT
>DASSQL010000013.1:0-4826 GCA_035702525.1 Ornithinibacter sp.
GCACGCTGGTGCTCGGCGGAGACGTCGATGGTGGTCAGGATGCCGTCCTCGGGCATCCCGGCGAGCAACCACAGGCCCGACGTGCCCGCCCCGGTGCCGATCTCGACGACGTGGCGCGCCTGCACGGCGGCGGCGACGAACCGCAGCGCGGCACCGGCGCCGGTGCCCACCGGGCTCGCGTCGCCGAACTCCATCCCACGCCGGCGCGCGGCGTCGACGACCTCGGGCTCGGGCACGAACTCCTCGGCGTAGGACCAGCTGGCCGGCTTGAGTTGGCTCATGGCGCCACCCTACGGCCCGCGGCGCCAGCCTTCGCGCGGACACGGGCTCCCAGCGTTCGTTCAGGTAGACCGGGAACAATTCACACCTCAGACGCGTATCGATGGGTGACATGAGCGCACCTGGTGAGGGAATGAGCCGATGACGACGACGTATGCCGCCCAGGGTGGCGAGACGCCGGCTGCCGGTTGGGTGCCCCCGACCTGGGAGGAGGTCGTCGAGCAGCACTCCGCGCGGGTCTACCGGCTGGCCTACCGGCTCACCGGGAACGTGCACGATGCCGAGGACCTCACCCAGGACGTGTTCGTGCGGGTGTTCCGCTCGCTGCACACCTACCAGCCGGGCACCTTCGAGGGCTGGCTGCACCGCATCACCACCAACGTCTTCCTCGACAAGATGCGCCGCAAGCAGCGGATCCGCTTCGACGCGCTGTCCGACGAGTCCGCCGCCCGGCTTCCGGCGCGCGGTGCCGGCCCGGAGCAGACCTACCACGACGCCCACTTCGACGACGACGTGCAGCGCGCGCTCGACGCCCTGTCGCCCGACTTCCGGGCCGCCGTCGTGCTGTGCGACATCGAGGGGCTCTCCTACGAGGAGGTCGCCGCGACCCTGGGCATCAAGCTCGGCACGGTGCGCTCGCGCATCCACCGCGGCCGCGCCCAGCTGCGCGAGTCGCTCGCGCACCGCGCCCCGCAGCCCTCCACCACCACGACCCCCACCAAGAGCCGCGCCGGCATGATCCGCCGCCCGGCTGCAGGCGTCGTATGACCGACGCCATGCGGGTGCAGTGCCGCGGTGAGGAGCTGACGGAGTACGCCGCCGGCCGCCTTCCCGTGGACCGCCAGTGGGCGTGGGACCGTCACCTCGTCGCCTGCCAGGCCTGCGCCCACGAGGTCGCCCAGGAGCGCCGGCTGCGCAGTGCGCTGGCGGGTGCCCCGTCGATGCCGGGCGACCTGCGCTCGTCGCTGCTCGCCCTCGGCGCCGCGCTGGCGACCGACCTCGGCCCCCGCCCGGTGGGCGCCGGCCGCGACCAGCTGGCCCTGCTGCACCCCTCGGCACCCCCGTGCCACCGCAGCGCGCTGCGGGCCACCGTGGTCGCCGCGGCTGCCGCCGGGCTCTCCGCGGCCGCCGCGTGGAGCCTCACCGTCGCCCCGGTGCCGGTGGGCGCACGCCCCGGCTTCGCCACCGCCACGGCGCCGGTCGTCTCGCCCGCCGCGGCCCCGACCCGTGCCGCCTCCGCACCCGTGTCGATCAGCCAGGTGCGGCTGACCCAGACCGTGGTCGTCGGTCGCGTCGACGAGCGGGCAGAATCGACGCCATGACCAGCGAGCACGAGCCCGGCCGCGACGACTGGAGCCCGTGGGGGCGACCCGAGCACGACGAGCCGTCCGGCGACCCGGCGCAGACCGCCGAGATCCCGCAGGGCGAGGTGCCCCAGGCGCCGCAGGTGTCGCCGACCCCCGACCCGGTGTGGGCCAGCCCGGTCGGTGCCCAGGCACCGGCGTCGTACGGCCAGGACCCGTACGCCGCTCCCCAGGTCGACCCGTACGCCCCCCCTGCTGCCCAGGACCCGTACGCCGCAGACCAGGGCGCTCCCTACGCCGGCGCGGCCTACGACCCGTACGCCGCGACCCAGCCGGTCGCCACGACGTCGTCCGTGGCCGCTGCGTACCCCTCGTACCCCCCGCTGACCACGCCCGCCGGCACCGAGCCGGGCACCCGTCGGCGCGGCCCGGGCTGGGGCGCGCTCATCGGCGTCGCGGTGGCGGTCGCCCTGGTCGCCGGGCTGGTCGGCGGCCTGCTCGGCGGCGCGCTCGCCGACCGCGGCAGCGCGGGTACCAGCGGTGCCCCGGCGCCGAGTGTCGGAGCGGGCGCCACGACCCGGCCCAACGGCACCGTCGCCAACATCGCCGCCCGCGCCACCCCGAGCGTGGTCACCCTGCGGGTCAGCGGCGCCGACGGGTCGGGCACCGGCTCCGGCTGGGTCTACGACGGTTCCGGCCACATCGTCACCAACAACCACGTCGTGGCCGGCGCGGCCGACGGCGGCAAGATCACCGTGGTGCTCGCGAACGGCCAGCAGGTGTCCGGCACCGTCGTCGGGCGCGACGCCTCCTACGACCTCGCCGTCGTCAAGGTCGGCCGCACCGACCTCGTCCCGCTCACCCTGGGCCGGTCCGCCGACGTCGTCGTCGGCGACGAGGTCATCGCGGTCGGGGCCCCGCTCGGGCTCGACTCCACGGTCACCGCCGGCATCGTCAGCGCCCTGAACCGGCCGGTCACGCCGGGTGAGGCCGACGACCAGTCGTACATCAACGCCATCCAGACCGACGCCGCGATCAACCCGGGCAACTCCGGCGGGCCGCTGCTCGACATGCAGGGCCAGGTCATCGGGGTCAACTCGGCGATCGCCACGGCCCCCGGCTCGTCGAGCAGCGCGCAGAGCGGCAACATCGGGGTCGGCTTCGCCATCCCGAGCGACCAGGTCCGGACGACGGTCATGCAGCTGATCAAGACCGGCAAGGCGGTGCACCCCGTCATCGGGGTCTACCTCGACTCCTCCTACACCGGCGAGGGCGTGCGCATCGCCGACGAGGGGCCCAACGGGGAGCCGGCGGTCAACCCCGACGGCCCCGCCGACCTGGCCGGCCTCAAGGCGGGCGACATCGTCATCGCCTTCGAGGGCAAGCCGGTCTCGGCGGGAGGCGAGCTGGTCGTCGCGATCCGCGCCCGCACGGTCGGTGAGAAGGTGACTCTCACCATCCGTCGCAGCGGGAGCGAGCAGGATGTCACGATGGTCCTCGAAGGTTCGGCCGGGTGACCACCGGCCGGGTGTCCAGGTCGACGAGAAGGCGGTGACGGCACGGTGCTGGGCGTGAACGGCTGGGAGATCGTGCTGCTGGCGCTGATCGCGGTGTTCGTGCTCGGCCCCGACCGGATGCCCGAGTACGCCGCCAAGCTGGCGCACGCCATCCGCCGGCTGCGGGTGATGGCCGAGGGTGCCAAGGACCAGCTCAAGGACCAGCTCGGTCCCGAGTACGAGGACATCAACTGGCGCCAGTACGACCCGCGCCAGTACGACCCGCGCCGCATCGTCAAGGAGGCCCTCCTCGACCCCCTCGACGAGGCCATCGCTCCGGTGCGCGGCGAGATCGACTCGGTGCGTGGGGCGGTGTCCAGCAAGGGCGGTGCAACGGCCGCCGGAGCCGCCGCCGTGGCCGGTGCCGCGGCGTCCAACGGCTCCGCCCCGACCTACAGCACCAGCGTCGGTGACGAGAACGGCATCCCGGTCATCGCCGACCCGCGCAGCTGGGACCCCGCCCGCCCCGTCCCGTGGGACGTCGACGCGACCTGAGGCCTCAGCGGCCGGCGGGCGTGAGGCCGAGCGAGCGACCGGCCAGGCCGCGAGCCCGCGAGCCCAGGCCCTTGGCGATGCCGCGCAGCGCGACGGCGGCGGGGGAGTCGGGCTCACCGAGCACGACCGGCATCCCCTGGTCGGCGCCGATCCGCAGGCGGGTGTCGAGCGGGATCTGGCCGAGCAGCGGCACGTCGGACCCGATCGCCCGGGTCAGCGACTCGGCGACCTCCTGGCCGCCACCGGAGCCGAAGATCTCCTGGCGGGTGCCGTCGGGCAGCTCGAGCCAGCTCATGTTCTCGATGACGCCGGCGACCCGCTGGTGGGTCTGCAGGGCGATCGCCCCGGCGCGCTCGGCGACCTCGGCCGCGGCGGCCTGCGGGGTGGTGACGACGAGGATCTCGGCGCCGGGGATGAGCTGGGCCACCGAGATGGCGATGTCGCCGGTGCCCGGCGGCAGGTCGAGCAGGAGCACGTCGAGGTCGCCCCAGAACACGTCGGCGAGGAACTGCTGCAGCGCCCGGTGCAGCATCGGGCCGCGCCAGACGACGGGCTGGTTGCCGGGCACGAACATGCCGATCGAGATGACCTTCACGTCGTGGCTGAGCGGCGGCAGGATCATGTCGTCGACCTGGGTCGGCCGGCCGGTGACCCCGAGCATGCGGGGGATCGAGAAGCCGTAGATGTCGGCGTCGACGACGCCCACCCGCAGGCCCTGCTGGGCCAGGGCCGCCGCGAGGTTGGCGGTGACCGACGACTTGCCGACGCCGCCCTTGCCGGACGCGACGGCGTAGACGCGGGTGAGCGAGCCGGCCCGCGCGAACGGCACCTCTCGCTCGGCGACCCCACCGCGCAGCTTGGTCTTCAGCTCGCCACGCTGCTCGTCGCTCATCACC
Organism: Ornithinibacter sp.; assembly: GCA_035702525.1. Taxonomy (GTDB): domain Bacteria; phylum Actinomycetota; class Actinomycetes; order Actinomycetales; family Dermatophilaceae; genus Fodinibacter. The sequence continues at coordinate 4,531 of DASSQL010000013.1, forward strand.
CCGAGGGTGACGGTGACGCCGGTGACGCCCTCGACGGCGGCCAGCGCCGCGGTGGTGTCCTTGGTCAGGGTGTCCTTGAGCGGGCAGGCCGCCACGGTGAGCAGGATGGTGACGGCGACGTGCCCCGCCTCGTCGGCGGCCACGCTCTCGACCATGCCGAGCTCGGTGACGGGCTTGCGGATCTCGGGGTCGATGACCGTCTCGAGGGCGGCGTGCAGGGCGTCGGGGCTGACCTGGGACATGCGCCCAGTCTAGGTCGGCGAACCGGTGCCCTCGTCCGCGACCGCGGCCGCCCG
>DASSQL010000014.1:0-2129 GCA_035702525.1 Ornithinibacter sp.
GACCCAGGCGGTGTGCGCCGCGGAGTTCCTCGAGGGGTCGCAGTGGGGTGGGCTCGAGGGGGCCCTGGTGGTGACGGCGCTGAAGGGCGCCAAGCTGCTGTTGCTGACCCTCAAGCCCGACGGGACGCTGGCGAAGGTGGCTGTGCCGAAGGCGACCAACGGGCCGTACGGGCGGCTGCGCGCGGCGCGGATGGGCCCCGATGGTGCGCTGTACGTGACGACGACCAACGGCGACGACGACAAGCTCCTCCGGGTCAGCCCCCGATCCTGAGGCTCTCGGCGGGCCGGGGCTGCAGCGCCTCGGCGAGTCGAGGTCCCACGACACGCTGACCAATCGGCTCGGGCATCAGCGTGTCGCGGGATCTCGACGAGGGCCTGTGGATGACGGCGCGGCGCCGGCGCCCGATCTGGGCAGGCTTGGCGGATGTCCGGCCCGGAGCTTCCCGAGGCGTGGCGCACCCGGCCCTTCACGGTCGGGGAGCTGCGGGATGCCGGCCTGCCACCCTCGCGGTTGCGGCACCCGGCGCTCCACCTGCCGACGCGGTCGGTACGGTCGGCGGAGCCCCTCGAGACAGTCAGCGAACGGGCCGCTGCGTTCGCAAGGGCGCTGCCACAGGACATCGCCTTCTCGCACGGCACTGCCGCCCTCCTGCTCGGCATACCGCTGCCCGGTCGGTTCGAGAAGGCCGCGGTCCTCGACGTGATGCGTGACTCGTGCAGGACGCCCATCCGTCGCAAGCTCTGCGCTGGGCATCGAGGGCTCGAGTCCCGTGAGGTGGTCGAGGCCAGAGGTCTGCGAGTCGTCGGGGCGCTCGACACCTGGTGCGACCTCGGGGAACTCGTGGCTCGCGGGCTCACCGTCGACGACCTCGTGGTCGCGGGTGACCACCTCGTCAACCGAGGGCTTCAGGTCCGTGACCTCGCCGACGTCGTCACCCGGCGATGCCGACCGCGGGGTGCGCAGAGTCTGGGGGAGGCCGCGGCGCTGGTGCGGCCCGGGGTGAGGTCGCCCATGGAGTCGCGGGCGCGGGTGATGTTCGTGCGTGCCGGGTTTCCCGAGCCGGAGGTCAACGCCGACGTGTTCGACTCACAGGGCGGCTGGCTCCTCGAAGGTGACCTCGTGTGGCGCAAGCAAGGCGTGATCGGGGAGTACCAGGGGGCGGACCACGCCGCGATCAAGCGGCGCAGTGCCGACGCCTCGAGGGTCACGAGCGCTGAGGCTGAGGACTACCGGATCCTTGAGATCTATGCCGAGGACGTCTACCGGGGCGCTCGGCGCAGGGCCTGTCTGACCCGCTTCGCCCGGGAGCTGGGGCTCGACCTCGCTGCCCTGCAGATCTCCTGAGGGCCCGATCGAGGTCCCACGACGCGCTGATGCCCGGCCGGTTCCATCAGCGTGTCGCGGGACCTCGACGAGGAGCCGGGGTCAGGTGCTCTCGACGATGGTGGTGACGACGTCGGTCACCGAGGGGCGGCGCGGCGTCGAGGAGAAGCCGAACCGGCAGGCCGGGTCGACAGGCGCCAGGTCACCGAGCGGGATGCCGTCGAGCGCGCCGGTCAGCCCGGTCACCCCGCGCAGGTCGGTCGCCCCGTAGAACTCGCGCCGCCCGGCGCGGGCCATCCCCCGCGTCCGCACCCCGCGCATCGCCACCCGGGCGACCGGGTCGGCCAGGGTCGCGAACGCCGGGCTCTGCGCCACGCCCTGCGGCACCAGCCGCAACAGCCGGCCCACCGGCATCCGGCCACCGACGTCGAGGCGCAGCGCCAGCGACGGCGACTCGACGACCCACTGGGCGCCGGCCACCCCGCCGGCCGACACCGTGAACGGCTCGACCCGGGTCTCGTCGAACACGTAGGTGGTGGACACCAGGTCGCGCACCTGCGCCGAGGGCGCCAGCAGGATCCGGTGCCCGTCGGCCCGCTCGACCATCGCGTCGGCGAACGGCCCGAACGGGCTCTCGTGCCACCACCCGACGACGACCCGAACCCCGCTCGTGGAACCGACGCCGGCGATCCGGCCCCGAAACCTCTGACGCGTTCCCACCGCCCCATCATCCCCACTAGGGTCCGGGCATGGCAGCGGCGCCCACCCCAGGTTCGACACCGGGGTCGACCACCGGCCCCACGAC
>DASSQL010000015.1:0-8057 GCA_035702525.1 Ornithinibacter sp.
TGTTCCGGTACATCACCGGCAACAACCGGTCGCGGGAGTCCGTGGCCATGACCGCGCCCGTGGTGCAGGAGGCGACGATGTCGGAGAAGGTCGCCATGACCGCGCCGGTCGTCCAGGCCGAGGGCGAGCACGGTGGGTTCGTCGTCGCGTTCGTGCTGCCGGCGTCGATGACGCTCGAGACCGCGCCGGAACCGGCCGACCCCGACGTGCAGGTGCGCGCCGTGCCCGAGCGGCTGGCCGCCGCGGTGCGGTACTCCGGCCGCTGGTCGCAGGCGTCCTACGAGCGTCACCGGGACGAGCTGCTCGAGGCGGTGACGGCCGCCGGCCTCACGCCCAGCGGCGTGCCCCGGTTCGCCCGCTTCGACCCGCCGTTCAAGCCGTGGTTCCTGCGCCGCAACGAGGTCGTCCAGGACGTCGTCCGGCCGTAGGTCTGGCGCCGGACCCACGGCTCGGGTCATCATGGGGAATGGCCGACGTGTCCCCGCTCCCGATCCGTGGTGAGGTGGTCGTCGACGCCCGCGGCGGTGCCCGGGCGCTGCGGGTCTCGTGGCACCCCGAGCAGGGCGTGGTCGTGCTGTCGGTCTGGCGCGGCAACACGTGCGCCGCGACGGTCCAGGTCGACCCCGCCGAGGTGCCCCACCTGGTCGACGTCCTGGTCCGGGGCCTGGCCGCCTCGGCCGCGCCCCCGCTCGAGGACGCCGGCTGATCAGTCGCGCAATGGCCCCGGCAGCGGTTCGGCGTGCACCACGGTCAGCTCGGACACCGCGCGGGTGAGCACGACGTAGAGCCGCCGCAGCCCGGTGCGCTCGTCGGGCTCGGCCGCGGCGATGGCCGACGGCTCGACGACCACGACCCGGTCGAACTCCAACCCCTTGGCGACGCTCGCCGGCACCAGCTCGACCTGGCGGTCCTCGTCGTCGCCGTGCTCGGCGTCCAACCGGCCGTGCGGCACACCGGCGGCGGTGAGGTCAGCGCTCACCGCAGCGACCCCGGCATCCGCAACGATGACGCCGACCGACCCGGGCCGACCGAGTGCCGAGCGCACGGCGTCGGTGACGGCGGCCGCGCGGGTGCTCACGTCCGTCGGGACGACGGTGAGCTCGCCGGGGTTGTCACGCACCGAGGTCGGAGCCCCCAGCCCCGGTGCCATGTGCGGCAGCAGGCGCGCGGCGAAGTCGATCACCAGCCCCGGCACGCGGAACCCGCGGTCGAGCACGACCAGCTCGTGCTCCGGCCGGCCGAGGTGGCCCATCGCGTCGTCCCACGAGGAGGTCGCCCACGGCGTGGTGCCCTGCGCGATGTCGCCGAGCACGGTGACCGACCCGGTCGACGCGCGCCGCCCGACGGCCCGCAGCTGCATCGGTGAGAGGTCCTGCGCCTCGTCGAGCACGACGTGGCCCAGGCTCGGTGTGCGCTCGAGCAGATCGGCCGCCTCGTCGAGCAGCGCCAGATCGGCGCGGCTCCAGCGCGCGGCGCCCTTGGTGCGGGGAGGGGTGTCCCACAGCAGCATTCGCTGCTCGTCTGGCGTGAGGATGCCGTCCGCCGCTGCGGAGAGCGTCGCGGCATCCGAGAAGAGCCGGAACAGAACGGATGCCGGGTCGAGCGTCGGCCAGAGGGCGCGGACGTACGAGGTCACCGGAGCCGAGCGTGAGACGGCGTGCTGCACCCGGTCGTCGGGGGAGTCGCCGGAGCGCTCCAGCTGAAGCAGCACGTGGTGCGCGAGGCGCTGGGGGAACAGCTCGCGGGCAGCGGAGTAGCGCACGCCGCGCGCGCGCAGGCCGTCGAGCTCGTCCTGGACCTCGTACGCGGCGACCCGCCAGCGGCGCGAACCGCGGGGCACCACGAGAGGCTCCTCGGCGCGACGCACGTGACCCCAGACGGCCCGGTGCAGCACCTCGGCGAGCCGCGCGTCGCCCTTCAGCACGGCGACGTCGGTGGTGTCGTCGGCGCGCACCCGGCCGTGCGCGAGCAGGGTGTCGATGGTCGCGTGGCCGACGCGGGCCTCGCCGAGCGAGGGCAGCACCGCGCCGATGTGGTCGAGGAACGCGCGGTTCGGGCCGACGACGAGCACGCCCGACCGGTCGAGCTGGGCGCGGAACGAGTAGAGCAGCCACGCGGCGCGGTGCAGGCCGACCGCCGTCTTGCCGGTGCCGGGTGCTCCCTGCACGCAGATGCTGGTGCCGATGTCGCTGCGCACGATCTCGTCCTGTTCGGGCTGGATCGTCGAGACGATGTCGCGCATCGGGCCGGAGCGGGGCCGTTCGATCTCCGCCGCGAGGATGCCGCTGGGTGCGGTCGTGTCGCCTTCGGTGAGGTGTTCGTCCTCGTAGGCCGTGAGGCGGCCACGGTCCACGCCGAAGCGCCGCCGCAGCTCCACACCCATCGGCTCGGCGGGGGAGGCCCGGTAGAACGCCGTGGAGATCGGGGCGCGCCAGTCGACGACCACCGGGTTGCCGTGGCCGTCACTGACGTGCCGGCGCCCGACGTGGAACGTCTCCTCGCCGTGCTCGGTGCGCATGTCGACCCGGCCGAAGAACAAGGTGGTGCGCGGGTCGTCCTGCAGCGAGGCGACCCGGCGGGCCAGCACCTGACCGAGCAGCTGGCTGGTCCAGGCGTCGGTGGCCTTCTCCGCCTCGAGGCGGTCGGTGGCCTCCCGCATCCGGCGCAGGTGGTCGCGGGCGTGGTCGAGGTGGGCCTGCTCGCGGGCGAGCACGTCGTCGGGGGTGACCGTGGGCTGGGTGGCGGTGCTCGTGCTGGGAGTGGTGTCGGCGGTCGGCGCAGGCACGGCGGATCCGCCTCTCTTGTCCGGGTTGGTTCGCATACTGGCGAACCGATGATGGTAGCGCCGGGTGGGGCCCGGCGGAAGTCGGGTCCGGTCGGTTCGTGAGGGCCTCGCTGTCGGTGGGTCGCGGCACACTGCCGGGATGGACCGATCGACAACTCCCATCCAGGTCGTCTTCGACGCCGCCGACCCCGGCGCGCTCGCCCAGTTCTGGGCGTCCGCCCTCGCCGAACGAGGGTACGCGGTGCCCGCCCCTCCGGGTGACTTCGCCGACTGGCCGGCATTCCTCGCCGCCAACGGCGTGCCCGAGGAACGCTGGAACGACGCGTCGGCGATCGAGGCCGACGGCCACCCGCGGATCTTCTTCCAGAAGGTGCCGGAGGCCAAGACCGTCAAGAACCGCGTGCACATCGACCTCCTGGCCGGCGGCGGCCCGTCCGTGCCGCTCGACGAGCAGCGCGAGCGGGTGGCCGTGCAGGTGGCACGCCTGGAGTCGCTGGGCGCGACCCGCGTCGGCGACCACGCCGACCTCGGCGTGCACTGGGCGGTGATGCGCGACCCGGAGGGCAACGAGTTCTGCGTCTGAGGCCCGGTGCCGTGGTCGCCGCTAGGCTGCTCGGCCAGAGGCGGAGGTGGCTCATGGGGGCTCGAGATGCCGGCGGATCGCCCGCCGGTGGGCGGACCGGCGCAGTGGCGCTGGCCGCGGCGATCGTGGGGGTGGCCGCGGGGCTCGTGGTGGCGTTCGTGCTCTTCGTCGTGCTCGACGACGGATGGAGCCAGGTGGTCTGGGTCGTCGTGGGCACGTTCCTGCTCTGGCAGGCGGTTCCCCGGCCGGGGCGGCCCAGTGCGAAGGCGGTCGCGGTGGGCGCGCAGGAGGCACCGGCCCTGCACGCCCTCGTGACCGAGGTGGCCTCGGCGGTGGGGGCGAGGCGGCCCCAGTCCCTGGTCGTCGACACGGTGTACGCCACGTCGCTGGTCCCGGTCGGCTACCGGGGCCGCGCGACGCTCGTGCTCGGGCTGCCGCAGTGGACCGCCCTCGACGACGACGAGCGCGTCGCGACACTGGCGCACGCGCTGGCGTGCGCCGAGCCGGCGCGCAGCCCGGCCGGCATCCTGGTCAGGCTCGCCGACGACCTGCTCACCCGGCTGGTGCTGCTGCTCTCCCCGACCGCGGCGGTGCAGCCGCACGAGACGACGCGCCAGCAGTACGACAGCGGGCTCGGCGCGCTGGGCGCGGGTGACGAGCTCGCCGGAGACCGGATGCGCCGGGAGGTCGCCACCTCGGTGGGCGCCGCCGGGCTCACGGTCGTGGCCTCGCCGGCCAGGATCCTGCAGGGGGCCCTGCGCCGGGCCGCCCAGCCCAGCGGCACCCGGAGTTGCCTGCACGCCGACCGTGCCGCCGCCGCCCTCGTGGGATCACCCACCGTGGTCGGCCTGCTGCTCAGCACGCTGCCGGTACCGCGGGCCTGGGTGGCCGCCGAGGTCGCGGCCCGGCGGCGGGCCGACCCGTTCGAGGCGATGGTGCGCGCCGAGCGCCCGGGGTCCGACGAGCTGGCCCGACGGCTGGCCGCGGCGACGAGCGCGGGGGAGCGGGTGGGCCCCGGGCACGCCCCGACCGCGGTGCGCGTCGAGGCCCTCCGGCAGCCCGAGGTGGTCACCCGTGCGGTGGTGCCGGCGGCGGTCCGGGCCGCCGACCGCGACCTCGACCCCTACCGCGTCCGGCTCGCCCAGCGCTTCGCGGAGGAGCTCGTCCACGGCCGTTCGTGACGTTTGTCCCACCGCTGGTGGGGAATGTCGATGCCGTGAGCACCCGGCATCCGGTCCCTGACCTGCGACGACGTGTGCCGTCGTGCCTCGGGCGCGGCCACGAGGGGAGCGGCCTGAGGATTTGGACCCCCCGGCGCCCTTTGGCAGCGTGGAGCGGATGACCCCCATCACCCGGCGGCCCCCGCTGCCCGCGCTGACCGGCCTGCGGGCCGTCGCCGCCGTGTGGGTCGTGCTCTTCCACTACCGCGACGACCTGCTCGCGCTGGTGCCCGGCCTGGCCCCGCTCGACACCTTCATGCGGGCCGGCTACCTCGGGGTCGACCTGTTCTTCCCGCTCAGCGGGTTCGTGCTGGCCTACACCTACGCCGACCGGCTCGGCTCGTTCTCGTGGCGGGCGAGCACCGACTTCGTGCGCAACCGGTTCGCTCGGGTGTGGCCGGTCCACGTGCTGACCCTGAACCTCGACCTCGTCGTCGCGGCCGTCGTGGGCACGCTCGGCGTCGGAGCCGATGGCCACCGGCGCACACCCCAGGCGTACGTCGAGAACGTCGCCCTGGTGCACACCTGGTTCAACGACCGGCCGAGCTTCAACGCCCCGGCGTGGTCGATCAGCTCGGAGTGGTTCGCCTACCTGCTCGCACCGCTCCTCTTCGTGGCAGCGGTGCGGGTGCGACGAGCGGTTCCCGCCCTGGCGCTGGCGGCGGTCTCCTATGCCGCGATGCTCGCCGTCTTCGCGACGATGGCGCTGCCCAACGGCAACCTCGAGCACATGTTCTACGTGCGGATCCTGGGCGAGTTCATCGGCGGGATGCTGCTGTGCCTCGCCTGGGTGCGTGGTGGCGCCCGGCTCGGCCGCTGCGTGGTGCTGCTCCCCGTGACCCTCGTCGTGCTGGCCCTGGTGCCGGCGGCCTCGGCCGGGCACTACTGGGCCGCACCGGCGCTGGGGCTCGGGGTCGCCGGTCTCGCCGCGTCGAGCGGGTGGGTCGCCTCGGCGCTGTCGTGGCCGCTCGTCGTCGCGGCGGGGGAGGCCTCGTACGCGCTGTACATGACGCACCTGCTCGGCCAGCCGTTCGTGCACTCGCTGCGGGACTGGGCGCAGGGATCGGGATGGGCGTCCGCCGGAGTGGTCGTCGGGCTCGTGCTCGCGCTCACCGGTGTCGCGTGGCTGGTGCACACCGCGGTCGAGAAGCCGGCCCGCCGTCGGCTCCAGGCACCCCGTCGCGACGCGTCCGTGGAGCCGTCCACGGAGCCGGTCGAACGGCTCGTCGGCGCCCGATCGTAGGAACCGTGCAGCGACACGTGCGAGGTCGATCACATTTTTCGGCGTGTTTCGGCCAAAACGGCCTCGCGTGAACCGTCCTCGCGCTACGTTGATCTCGCTTCGACCGGAACTGTTGCACCCCCCTGCAGCAACAGCTCCATCGGACGCACACGAGGTCCACGCACCGGGTCATCCCGGTGACGTGGACCTCGTGCTGTATCGCCTTCTCCCGCAGCGGGACCGGGGTGCGTCAGCGGGCGCCGGCGACTCCGACGAGGTTCCCCTCCGGGTCGGCGAAGTGACCCACCACCAGGCCGGACGGCGAGGTCGCCGGCCCCATGACGCGTCGCCCGCCCAGCTGCTCGGCCTGCAGCAGTGCCGCCTCGACGTCGTCGACCGCGACGTAGAACAGCGCCTTCGGGGTGTGGGCCGGACCTCCGCCCACGCCGCCACGGATGCCGGTGCCGTCATCCGTGGCGACGAGGTCGAGGAAGCCGTACTGGTCGGCGTCCGACACCTCCGGTGCGACCGGCGACGGTGTGTCGAACTGCCAGTCGAACAGCGCCCCGAAGAAGTCGCGCAGCCCCTGAGGGTTTGTCCCGATGACCTCGAAGTGGACCACTGGGTGCGACATGCGTTCTCCCTCAGGCGTCCTGGGTGTTGTTCGCGAGGAAGCCGTCGATCTGGTTGATGGCGCTGGTGGCGCCTTCCTCGATGCCCATGTCGAGCACCTTCTGCAGGTCCTCGGCGGAGTCGAAGGTGCTGGTGAACACGGCCCTGGTGCCGCCCTCGGTACCGCTGAACGTGTAGTCGTTGCGCGAGACCGGCAGGTCGGGGTTGGGGTTGAGGTCGGCGTCGGCGAACCCGTCGTGGAAGGCGAAGGCGCCCGGCTCGTCGACCTCGATGACGTCCCAGTACCCCGCGAACCTCTCGCCCTCGGGTGAGGTCATGTAGTAGGTCATCCGGCCGCCCGGTCGCAGGTCGTGGGCGACGAAGGTCGCCGGGTACTCGGGTGGCCCCCAGACCTTCTCGAGCTGGCGCGGGTCGGCGTAGAGCGCCCAGACGCGCTCGACCGGGGCCGCGAACTCGGCCGTGATGGCGAACGTGCGGCGTTCGACGTCCTTGGTGATCTCGGTGACGGGCATGTCAGTTCTCCTCCATGAGTAGTGCGTCGATTCGGGCGACCCGCCCCCGCCACACGCTCTCGAGCTCGTCGAGCATCGAGGCGACGGACCGGACCGCCTCCACGTCACCGCTGGCCAGCTGTTCGCGGCCGGCTCGCCGCTTGTTCAGCAGGCCGGCCCTCTCGAGGACGGCGACGTGCTTCTGGACGGCGGCGAAGCTCATCTCGTAGCTCGCCGCCAGGGCGGTGACCGAGTGCTCCCCGGCGAGCACGCGGCGCAGGATGTCGCGCCGGGTGCGGTCGGAGAGTGCGTGGAACAGGGCGTCGGCCCGGTCCTCGCTGCTCTCGGTCACGACCTCAACATACAACCAAATGGTTGTAGGTTGTCAACCCCGAACCGGATGCCGGTCGACGTCAGCCGCGCGTCAGGGTTGCGCCTGGCGCCAGGCGCGCACGGCCAGGGCGGCACCCGCCGCGAGGATGACGACCACCGCGACCTTCCGCCCGCGGTGTCGCTTGCGGGGCACCTCGGGGATGTCCGGGGGGAAGCCGACGAAGCCGGCCGTCGACGTGCCGACGCCCTCGATCGGCCTGGCGCCGCTCTCGATCTCCTCGACGTACACCCCGGGGCTCAGGTACTGGCCGCCGGCGCTGCTGCCCTTGCCCTTGCCCTTCGACTTGCGCTTGCCCTTCGTGCCCATGGCACACCTCCACTCGGGATCCGACCATCAAAGCGCCGCGGGCGGCTCGGTGTCGAGGCCCCCACCCCTCAGGCCGCCGCCGACTCCCAGCGGAACCGGCGGCCCAGCACGACGGCCCCGGCGACGGTCCAGAGCAGCAGCACCCCGAGGTGGTCGAGGGCGAGCCCGGTTCCGGTGAGCTCCGGCGCCAGGGCCGCGCTCATCGCGGCCGAGGCGTGTCGCAGCGGGAACACCCACGAGACCGCCTCGAGCACCGGTGGGAAGGTCGCTCCGATGACGAAGATGTCCGAGACGAAGGCGAGCGGGAGCAGGGTGCCCAGCGTCACCCCGGTCAGCGCCTGAGCCGAGTGCACGAAGGTCATCACGGCCAGACCCACCACGGCGAAGCACACCGCGGACAGCGCGAGGACGACCACGGCGGCG
>DASSQL010000016.1:0-4675 GCA_035702525.1 Ornithinibacter sp.
GGGGTGGTCAGCCCGCGACCGCGCGCTGCAGCGCCTCGACCCGGTTGGTGTGCTCCCAGGTGAAGCCGTTGTCGACGCCGTCGGCGTGGGTGCGGCCGAAGTGGCCGTAGGCCGCGGTCGCCTTGTAGATCGGGCGGAGCAGGTCGAGCTCGTCGAGGATCGCGGCGGGGCGCAGGTCGAAGACCGACAGGATGGCCGCCTGGATCTTCTCGGCGGGCACGGTCTCGGTGCCGAAGGTCTCGACGTAGAGCCCGACCGGCTGGGCCTTGCCGATCGCGTAGGCGACCTGCACCTCGCAGCGGCGGGCCAGGCCCGCGGCGACGACGTTCTTGGCGACCCAGCGGGTGGCGTACGCCGCCGACCGGTCGACCTTGCTCGGGTCCTTGCCGGAGAACGCGCCGCCACCGTGGCGGGCCATGCCGCCGTAGGTGTCGACGATGATCTTGCGACCGGTGAGGCCGGCATCCCCCATCGGGCCACCGACGACGAACTTGCCGGTGGGGTTGATGTAGGCGCGGTAGTCGTCGGTGCGCAGGTCGGTGCCGGCGTCGTGCAGCTCGGCGAGCACCGGGTCGATGACGTGCTGGCGGACGTCGGGCTCGAGCATGCCGTCGAGCGAGATGTCCTCGGCGTGCTGGCTGGAGACGACCACGGCGTCGAGCGACACGGCGCGGTCGCCGTCGTACGCGATGGTGACCTGGGTCTTGCCGTCGGGGCGCAGGTAGGGCAGCACGCCACCCTTGCGGACGGCGGTGAGGCGCTCGGCCAGGCGGTGCGCGAGGAAGATCGGCAGCGGCATCAGCTCGGGGGTGTCGTCGCAGGCGTAGCCGAACATCAGGCCCTGGTCGCCGGCACCCTGCTTGTCGAGCGGGTCGACGCCACCGGTGCGGCTCTCGAACGCGGTGTCGACGCCCTGGGCGATGTCCGGGCTCTGCTGGCCGATCGAGGCGCTGACGCCGCAGGAGGCGCCGTCGAAGCCCTTGGTCGAGCTGTCGTAGCCGATCTTGAGCACGGTGTCGCGCACGATCTTCGGGATCTCGACGTAGGCCTCGGTGGTGACCTCACCGGCCACGTGGACCAGGCCGGTGGTCACCATCGTCTCGACGGCGACGCGGCTGCGGGGGTCCTGCGCGAGCATCGCGTCGAGGATCGAGTCCGAGATCTGGTCACAGATCTTGTCCGGGTGTCCCTCGGTGACGGACTCGGACGTGAACAGGCGTGCGGACACGCGGTTCTCCTTCGGTGGGTGGGGCTACCGGGGCTGCCGCGGCCACCGGCCGCGGAGTGCGCCCGCCAATCTACCCGGGGCGACCCGGAATGGCCGACTCGGTCCGAAGCACCCGGGTGCGTCTGCGATCATGGCCCGTGTGTCCGACGGGTCGACGCGAGAGGCGACGACGGGAGACGCGGGACGTGCTGCGCCCGTGAGCCCCGTCGACGAAGCGCTGTCCCTGCTCACCCGTGCCCAGAACCTGGCCGACCAGCTGCGGGCCGACGCCAACCGCGAGGTGACCCAGGCGCGTGCCGAGGCCACCCGGGTGCGTGGTGAGACGCAGGAGGCGTCCCACGAGCTGGAGCAACTGCAGGCCACCCTCGTGTCCGCGCGCGACGAGGCCGAGCGCCGCCTCGAGGAGACCCGCGCCGAGGTCGAGATCATGCTCGCCGACGCGGCCGACCAGGCCGCCCTGCTGCGGGCCCGCGCCACCAAGGCCAGCGACGAGGCCGTCGCGCTGGCCGAGGAGCAGGCCGAGGCCCGCCTGGCCGAGGCCCAGGCCCGCGCCGACGCCCTCCTCGAGGGGGCCCGGGTCGAGCACGAGGGATCGATGGCGCGCCTGGCCCAGGAGGAGCGCGCGCACCAGGAGCGCTGGGGCCTGGAGCACGAGGCGCACGCCGCCGAGCTGGCCCAGCTGCGCGACTCCACCGTCGCCGACCTCGAGCGGCTGCGCCAGGAGACGCACGAGTACGCCAGCGGCCACCGCCGTGACGCCGAGGCCGAGGTCGCCGCGCTGCTCGCCGAGATCGAGCAGCGCGACCTCGGCTCGCGCACCGACTCCGAACAGCTGCTCGAGCAGGCCCGCGCCGACGCCGCCACCCTGCTCGCCGACGCCCAGGCCGAGGCCGACGAGGTCGTCGCCGGGGCGCAGGCCCACCTGGCGTGGGCCCAGGGCACGGTCCGCGAGATCCTCGACAAGGCCGACGCCGACGCCGACGCCCGGGCCCGGGCGCACCACGACGAGCTCGCCGAGCGCTCGCGCACCCACCGGCACCGGGTGCAGACCCTGCTGGGCAGCGCCACGGCCAAGAGCCGCGACCGGCTCGCCGAGGCCGAGTCGGAGTCGACCCGGATGCGCGAGCTCGCCGAGTCGGTGCTCGCCGAGGCCCAGGCGGATGCCGCCCGCACCCGGGACGCCGCCCAGCGCGAGTCCGCGCGGCTCCTGGCCGACGCCCAGGCCCGCGAGGCCGAGGCCCGCGAGCGGGCCGAGCGCCGCGCCGCCGAGGCCGAGCAGGGCGCCCGCCTCGTGCGGCAGAGCGCGGCCGAGGACGTCGAGCGGATGCACCGGGAGGCGCACGAGTACCACGCGGCCGCCCGAGCCGAGATCATGAAGGCCTCCGAGGAGGCCCGTCAGCGCGCCGACACGGTGCGTGCCGAGGCACAGGCCGCCGTCGAGCGGGCCCGGGCCGAGGTGCACACCCTCGCCGCCCGCCGGGACGCCATCACGGCCCAGCTCGGCAACCTCAGCGGGGTCATCGACGCCCTCGCCGTCTCCGACCAGCCCACCACCACCGAATCCCCCTCCACCCCTGACCAGGAGTCCCCCTCATGAACCAGCCCGAGTTCCCGACCGTCTTCCGTGGCTACGACCCCGTCCAGGTCGACCAGCACGTCTCCGCCCTGCAGCAGGCGGCCGAGTCGGCTCGCCAGGAGGCCGCGGCCAGCTCGGTCGAGCTGACCAAGCTGCGCCAGTCGCACGAGGCGCTCGGCCAGGAGCTCGAGGGCCAGCGCCGCACCCTGGACGAGCTCCAGGCGCAGGCCCGCAAGGTGTCCAGCCCGACCTTCGCCGACCTCGGCGAGCGGATCGGCTCGATGCTCGGCCTGGCCGACGAGGAGGCCACCTCGATCCGCGCCGCGGCCGCCGCCGAGGTCGAGCAGGCCCGGCACGCCGCCGACGAGGACGCCGCATTGGTGCGCGCCGAGGCGGACCGCTACGCCGAGGAGGTCCGCTCGCGGGCCGACGTCGACGCCTCCGAGGCCGTCTCGCGCGCCAAGCGGGAGGCCGACTCCATCATCGACGACGCCGCCCGCGAGGCCGCCGCCCGCCGCGAGGAGGCCGAGGCCTACTACGAGAAGCAGCGCGCCACCGCCGCGGCCGCCGCCGCCGACTTCGAGCGCACCCTCGGGGAGCGCCGCGAGAAGTCGGCCGCCGAGTTCACGGCGCAGATGGCCCAGCAGGACCAGGCGCTGGCCGCCGTCCAGGAGCGCGCCGACCTGCTCGGCCGCGAGGCCGACGAGGACCGCCAGAGCGCCGCCGCCGAGGCGTCCCGCACCCTCGAGGCCGCCCGGGTCGAGGCCGCCGCCCTGGTGGGCTCCGCCAAGGAGCACGCCGAGCGGATCCGCCGCGACTCCGAGCGCGAGCTCGCCGCGGCCACGGCCCGCCGCGACAGCATCACCGCCCAGCTGAGCAACGTGCGCAACATGCTCGCCACGCTCGGTGGCGGGGCCGCCGTCGGCCTCTCGGCCGAGGACGAGCACCCGGCCCTGGCGACCGACGCGCCGGTCGAGCAGGCCGCGCCGGTCGAGGAGGCCGCCGAGGTCCACGACGAGGCGGATGCCGTCGACGCGCCGGAGCAGGACGCCGCCGAGACCGCGGTCGACGCCACCGACGCGGGTGCCGAGGGCGACGAGGTCGAGGCGGTCGACGCCGAGCTCGAGTCCCCCGAGGGCGCCGACGAGGCCGAGCAGACCGAGGTCGTCGAGGAGTCCGGCAAGAAGAACAAGGCCCACGCCCGCCACTGAGGTCGTCGAGGGTAGAGAACACGCCGCTGCGGAGCGATCCGCGGCGGCGTGTTCTCTACCCTCGACCTGTCAGAGCAGGGGCAGGACGGCGTCCCAGACGGCGTGCGCGACCTCGAGCTTGGAGGCCGGCCCCACGTCGGTGACGGCCTCGGACCCCTGGCGCAGGAGGTGCACCGTGGTCGAGTCCTGGCCGAAGGTCACGCCGTGGCCCACCTCGTTGACGACGAGCAGGTCACAGCCCTTGCGGGCCAGCTTGGCGCGGCCGTGCTCGAGCACCGAGCCCTCGCCGTCACCGGTCTCGGCCGCGAAGCCGACGATGACCGGCGACCGGGCGCTCCCCCGGGCCGCCACCAGCCCGGCGAGCACGTCGGGGTTGCGCACCAGCTCGACGACGGGCGCCGACTCGTCGGCCGCACCGTCGGCACCGGCCTGGTGGGTCTTCTTGATCTTGTGGTCGGCGTAGCTGGCCGGGCGGAAGTCGGCCACCGCGGCGGCCATGACGACGACGTCGGCGTCGCGCACGGCATCCGTCACCGCGACCTGCAGCTCGAGCGCGGTCTCGACCGGCACGACCGTGACCCCGGCGGGGGCGGGCAGCGACGACGACGACACCAGCACGACCTCGGCGCCGCGCTCGGCGGCGGCGCGGGCCAGGGCGTA
>DASSQL010000017.1:0-2921 GCA_035702525.1 Ornithinibacter sp.
TATTGTGTCCCCCATGACCCCCACTCGTCAAACGGCCGCGGCCCGCCGGCCCACCCTGCGCGACGTCGCGCGCCGGGCCGGGGTCTCGACGTCGACGGCATCCCTCGTCTTCAGCGGCAAGGGTCCGGTCGCCACGGCCACCGCCGAGCGGGTGCGCACCGCCGCGGCCGACCTCGCCTATGCCGGCCCGGACCCGCTCGCGTCGTCGCTGCGGCAGGGCCGGGTCGGCACGGTGGCGGTGGTCGTCGAGGGGCCGCTGCGCTACGCCTTCCACGACCCCTTCGCGCTGGCGGTGCTCGACGGCCTGGCCGAGGAGCTCGACGCCGCGGGCCGGTCGATGCTGCTCGTGGCCCAGCCGGTCGAGGACCCCGAGCGCGCCCTCGCCCAGCTCGCGACCCAGGCCGTCGACGCGGCCGTCTTCCCGCTGTGCGGCGAGGTGGTCAACCCGGTGCTCGACCACCTGCTGGCCCGCGGCGTGCCAGTGGTGGGCAGCGGCGCGCCGGTACACCCGCGGGTGGCCCACGTGCTCACCGACGAGGCCGGTGCGATGCGGCTCACGACCCAGCACGTGCTCGAGCTCGGCCACACCCGGGTCGCCCACCTGTCGATGCCGCTCACGACCCGGCACGCGACGGCGCCCGGCTCCCTCGCCGGCTGGGTCACCGAGCAGGACGTCGCGCAGGCCTCCTACCCCGACGCCGCCGGGCGGCTCCGCGGGTTCCGGTCGCTCGCCGGCGACGACGCCCCGGTGGTACAGGCGCACGACCTCACGGTGGAGGCCGGGGAGGCCGCGGGCCGGCTGCTCCTCGACGTGCCGGCTCATCGCCGACCGACTGCCGTCGTCGCCCAGGCCGACCTGCTCGCCGCCGGCGTGGTCCGGGCCGCGGAGGCCCTGGGCCTGCGGGTGCCGCAGGACCTCACGGTCACCGGCTTCGACGGTGTCGACCTGCCCTGGCTCGACCACGTGCTCACCACCGTCGACCAGCCCGGAGCGGCCAAGGGCCGGGCGATGGGGCGCCTGGTGCGCCGCGCGCTCGAGGGTCGCGAGATCGCCGACGAGCCGTTCCCGGTACGCCTCCGGGTGGGCACGACCTCGTCGTCCCCACCCTCGGCCACCCGCTGAGGCTGCTCAGCCGCGGCGGCTCGTGCTGCCCTCGAGGCCGTCGACCAGGGCGCCGGCTCCCGGAACGGTGCGCCCGCCGGCCTTGGCCGCGCCCTCGGGTGCGCCCAGCGCACCCAGCGGCACCACTGCCGAGCTGGGGTACAGGTCGAGGGTGCCCGCCGCGTCGAACAGCACGTGGGTGGTCCCCGCGTTGTTGTAGATGCGGTACGTGAGGGCGCCCGTCGCTCCGTTGAAGGCCAGCGGTGCGTAGGTCGACACCGCACGGTTCACGCCGACCGTGAGGTTGAGGGTGCTCGCCGCCGGCGGCGTGGCCACCTCACCGCTCCACACGGTGAGGTAGGTGCCGGCGCTCGGGACGACTCCGGTCGTGTTGCCCACGACGAAGTACGAGTCGGTCGTGCTCACGCTCGTGGCGAACGCGGTCTTCGCGGTGTTCGGGCCGAACTTGCCCGTCGGGTTGCCGATGGTGTTGGTCTGGCGGGTGTCGAGGATCCGCTTCGGGGCCGCTACCCCGGTCAGCGGCTTGAAGCGCAGCCCGCGCGAGGCGTCGGACACGTAGTAGCCGAGCAGGTCGACGATCATGTGCACCTCGCCGGCTCCGAAGTTCTGGATCCGGAAGCTGGTCGTCAGCGTGGTGGGGTGGGAAGCCGGGATGATCGCCATGTTGGGGGCGGCGATGCCCTTGAGGTAGTTCACGTTCGAGACGTTGTCCGGCAGCGGGTCGACGTCGCCGGAGCCCGACGTGAAGTGCCCGGACGCGGTCCCACGGAAGGCGGTGATCGTGACCGCGTACGCCTGGATGGCCGACGCGTCGCTCTCGGCGGTCCAGGTGTCGGTGAACTCCTGGAAGTCGCCGTCCTGGAAGGGCAGGTTGTTGTTGACCGGGTCCTTCAGGCTGTTGTAGTACCGCTCGGGTCCGCCGGACTCCGTGGGCAGGAACTGGGTGCCGAGGCCGTACGTCGCCCGTACCGTGTCGTCCTTCGCGTACCACCCCAGGACGTCGACGAGGACGTCGGCCGGGCCTCCGCTGTTGAAGACACTGATCGCCCCGTCCGCGCCGAGCGGCACGGTCGCCATGTTCGCGCCGGTCCAGCCGGCCGGGAAGTTGATCGTCGAGGCGGTGGGCAGCGTCGTGCCGTTCGGGTAGAGCGTGAAGTAGCCCTTCGCCGACGTGGCCACGGCGGTCAGGTTGACGACCACCGCCGAGATGTGGCCGATGGGCGGCATCGTGTAGCCGTCCTTGGTCACCCCCGCGATCTGCACCGTCCGGGTGCCGTTGTTGGGCACCCGGGCGCCGGGACGGGTGTCGAGGTAGCGGCTCGGGGTGGGCAGGTTGTAGTAGGTGCCCGTGGCGTCCGGCACCGCCGTGCCGGAGAGCGCGACCGTGACGGTGGCGGCCGGCGACGTGGTCGGGATCCGCAAGGACGCCGTGCGCAGACCGGTCGCGAACGGTTGGAACTCGACCGTCACGACGCAGGTCCCGGTGTCGGGGAGGCTGTTGTTCGCGCAGGTGTCACCCACCACGGTGAAGTCGTCGGGCTGGCCCACGGCCGGGTCGATCGCCGCGGTGGCACCGAACGTGACCGGCCCGCTCGCGGTCACCGTGACGTCACGCTGCACCGTGCTGTACAGCGGCACGGTGTCGCCGAAGGTCACGCTCGCGGGGGCGGTGGCATCCGCGGCGAGGGCCGCCGCGGAGGACGCTCCGGCGACGGAGGCCGCGAGGAGCCCGGCGGCTCCCAGCATGGACGCAACGGCGCGACGGCTCATGACGGTTCTCCTGTCCCCTGGCGCCGCC
>DASSQL010000018.1:0-2296 GCA_035702525.1 Ornithinibacter sp.
GCGCCGACGCCGCCGAGGTCATCGCGCGCTACCCGCAGAAGCGCTCGGCGCTGCTGCCGCTGCTGCACCTCGTGCAGTCGGTCGACGGCTACGTCACCGGCCGCGGCATCGACCTGTGCGCCGAGCTGCTCGAGCTCAGCAAAGCCGAGGTGTCCGGCGTCGCCACGTTCTACACGCAGTACAAGCGCCACCCCAACGGCACCTACACCGTCGGCGTCTGCACCAACACGCTGTGCGCGGTCATGGGCGGCGACGAGATCTGGGATGCCGTGTCCGAGCACCTGGGCGTCGGTCACGACGAGACGACCTCCGACGGCGCCATCACCCTCGAGCGCATCGAGTGCAACGCCGCCTGCGACTTCGCCCCGGTCGTCATGACCAACTGGGAGTTCTTCGACAACCAGACCCCGGCCTCCACCATCGAGCTGGTCGACCGGCTGCGCGGCGGCGAGCCGGTGGCCCCGACCCGCGGCCCGAAGCAGGTCAGCACCTTCAAGCAGGTCAGCCGCGTGCTCGCCGGCTTCCACGACGGGCTCGCCGACGAGGGCGTCGGCGCCGGCCCGGCATCCCTGGTCGGCCTGAAGATCGCGCACGAGCAGGGCTGGACCGCCCCCGAGGGCGACTCCGCGGCATCCGGCTCCGGCCGCCGTGCCCCGCGCACCCCCGGCAGCACCGAGGTCACCCCCGAGCACGACGAGGCCAAGGCCGACAAGGCCACCACGTCGACCCCCGCGCCGCCCGCCCCCGAGAAGACCGAGGAGCCCGGCGCGCCGGTCGCCTCCACCGGCGACGGCGTCAGCGGCGTCGCCCGCGAGGTGCCCTCGCCGACGGACACCGTCGACCCGGTGCCACCGCAGGAGGCCGAGCCCGACGCCGCCGGCGGCGCCGCCAACGTCTCCGCGCAGAGCGCGTCGGTGCCCCCGAGCAAGGACACCAAGGCCAAGACCACGAAGAAGAAGGGCTCCTGATGGCGACCACCCTGACGCCCATCCTCAGCGCCTTCTGGGACGACCCGAAGTCGTGGACGCTCGACACCTACAAGCGCCACGGCGGCTACCGCGCCCTCGACAAGGCGCTCGGCATGGAGCCGGCGGCGATCATCCAGGCGGTCAAGGACTCCTCACTGCGCGGCCGCGGCGGCGCCGGGTTCCCCACCGGCATGAAGTGGTCGTTCATGGCCCCGGAGGACGGCGGCCCCCGCTACCTCGTCGTCAACGCCGACGAGTCGGAGCCGGGCACCTGCAAGGACGTCCCGCTGATGATGGCGAACCCGCACGTGCTCATCGAGGGCGTCGCGATCAGCTCGTTCGCCATCGGCTGCGAGCACGCCTTCATCTACCTGCGCGGCGAGGTCGTCCACGTCTACCGCCGGCTGCTGCGCGCCGTCGAGGAGGCCTACGCGGCCGGGCACCTCGGCCAGAACGTCCACGGCACCGGCGCGAACATCGACATCACGGTGCACGCCGGAGCGGGTGCCTACATCTGCGGTGAGGAGACCGCGCTCCTCGACAGCCTCGAGGGCCGCCGCGGCCAGCCCCGCAGCAAGCCGCCGTTCCCCGGTGTCGCCGGCCTGTACGCCCGGCCCACCTCGGTCAACAACGTCGAGTCGATCGCCTCGGTCCCCGGCATCATCCTCGAGGGCGTCGACTGGTTCACCGGCATGGGCACCGAGAAGTCCACCGGCTTCGGCATCTTCAGCCTGTCCGGCCACGTCAAGAACCCCGGCCAGTTCGAGGCACCGCTCGGCATCACGATGCGCGAGCTGCTCGACATGGCGGGCGGCATGCGCGACCCCGACAAGGCCCTGAAGTTCTGGACCCCCGGCGGCTCGTCCACCCCGCTGTTCACCGACCAGCACCTCGACGTGCCGCTCGACTTCGAGTCGGTCGGTGCGGCCGGCTCGATGCTGGGCACCCGCGCCCTGCAGGTCTTCGACGAGACGGTGTGCGTCGTGCGCGCCGTCGACCGCTGGACCGAGTTCTACAAGCACGAGTCCTGCGGCAAGTGCACCCCGTGCCGCGAGGGCACCTGGTGGCTCAAGCAGATCCTCGGCCGCCTCGAGCAGGGGGAGGGCAGCGAGGAGGACCTCGACAAGCTGCTCGACATCTGCGACAACATCCTCGGTCGCAGCTTCTGCGCCCTGGGTGACGGCGCGACCAGCCCCATCACCAGCTCGATCCAGTACTTCCGCGACGAGTACATCGCACACCTCACGCACGGCGGCTGCCCCTTCGACCCGAAGGCGTCGACGCTGTTCGCCAAGGACGACAAGGACAGCGTGCCCGCATGACGACCA
>DASSQL010000019.1:0-5031 GCA_035702525.1 Ornithinibacter sp.
GCCCGGGCCGACGACCTGCTCGAGTTCGCCCAGCTCACCGAGCGCCGGCACGACCGGGTCGAGCCGCTGTCGGGGGGCATGAAGCGCCGGCTCACCATCGCGCGCAGCCTGATGAACGACCCCGAGGTGCTGCTGCTCGACGAGCCGACCACCGGCCTCGACCCGCAGGCACGACACGTGCTGTGGGACAGGCTGTTCCGGCTCAAGCGCGAGGGGGTGACGCTCATCGTCACCACGCACTACATGGACGAGGCCGAGCAGCTGTGCGACCGCCTGGTCGTCATGGACCACGGCCGCATCGTCGCCGAGGGCAGCCCTCGTGCGCTGATCACCCAGCACTCGACCCGCGAGGTGCTCGAGCTGCGCTTCGACCTCGACGAGCAGGACCAGCACGTCGACGCCGTCAGCGGGGTGGGCGAGCGGCTCGAGGTGCTGCCCGACCGGCTGCTCGTCTACGCCGACGACGGTGACGCCGCCCTCGCCACGGTGCACGCACGCGGCGTCGAGCCGCTGTCGTCGCTGGTGCGCCGCTCGACGCTCGAGGACGTCTTCCTCCACCTCACCGGCCGAAGCCTGGTCGACTGATGACCACCGCCACCGAGGCCGTCTCGCCCAGTACCCCGAGCGGGCGGCTCGGGCGCGGGCCACGCCGGCCGACGACCGCCCCCGAGCGGCTCACCTCGGTGATGGCGCACCACCTCCTCGTCTACCGCCGCACCTGGCGCGGGTCGATCATCAGCCGCTTCCTGTCCCCGCTGTTCTTCCTGCTGTCCATGGGGCTCGGGCTGGGCGCCCTGGTCGACAGCAGCGCGGGCGGGGTCGACGGGGTGCCGTACCTGCAGTACGTCGTGCCCGGCATCCTCGCGATGCAGGCGATGATGACGGCGTTCGGTGAGTCCACGTACGCCGTCATGGGCTACATCAAGTGGAACCAGATGTACGCCGCCATGCTGGCGACGCCGGTGAAGGTCGTCGAGGTGCTCGGCGGCCACCTGGCGGTCGTCGCCTTCCACCTGTTCACCGGGGCGGCGATCTTCGTCCTGGTCGCCGCACCGTTCGGCGCCTTCTCCTCGTGGTGGGTGGTGCTGGCGGTGCCCGCGGCCGTGCTCACCGGCCTGGCGTTCGCCGTGCCGACCTTCGCGCTGGCGGCGCGCCTCGAGAACGACAACGGCTTCAGCATCCTGTTCCGGTTCGTGGTCACGCCCCTGATGCTGTTCTCGGGCACCTTCTTCCCGATCGACCAGCTGCCGGTGTGGATGCAGCCGCTGGCCTGGGTCACCCCGCTGTGGCACGGCGTCGAGTTGTGCCGCGACGCCGCGACGGGCA
The DNA here is from genome assembly GCA_035702525.1 of Ornithinibacter sp. Taxonomy (GTDB): domain Bacteria; phylum Actinomycetota; class Actinomycetes; order Actinomycetales; family Dermatophilaceae; genus Fodinibacter. Next base: position 1,327 of record DASSQL010000019.1, read on the forward strand.
CCGCGCCGGGCTGGCTCGGGCTGGCCCACCTCGCCGTGCTGCTCGTCTACGTCGGCGTCGGCTGGGTGCTGGCACGGGCCTCGTTCACCCGGAGGCTGGTCTCGTGAGCGTCGCGCAGACCGCCACGAGGGCGTCGCGAGCCCTGCCGTTCCCCGCCGGCATCGGCCTGGCGCGCTACGTCGTGCAGCGCAACATGACCGCCTTCCGACGGGCCTGGCTGCTGCTGCTGAGCGGCTTCGCCGAGCCGGTCTTCTACCTGTTCTCGATCGGGGTCGGCCTCGGCTCGCTCGTCGGCGACGTCACCACCGACGGCGGCAGCACCGTGCCCTACGCCGTGTTCGTCGCCCCGGCCCTGCTCGCCGCGTCGGCGATGAACGGCGCCGTCGCCGACAGCACCTACAACGTCTTCTTCAAGCTGAAGTACCAGCGGCTCTACGACGCGCTGCTCGCGACCCCCATCGGCCCGCGCGACATCGCGGTCGGCGAGATCACCTGGTCGCTGATGCGCGGCGGGCTGTACTCGGCGATGTTCCTCGTCGTCGCGCTCGTGGCCGGTCTGGTGCAGTCGTGGTGGGCACTGCTCGCCGTGCCGGCCGCGGTGCTCATCGGCCTGGCGTTCGGGGCGATCGGCATGTTCGCGACCACCTACATGAAGACCTGGCAGCACTTCGACTACATCAACCTGGCCATCCAGCCGATGTTCCTGTTCTCCGCCACCTTCTTCCCGCTCTCCACCTACCCCGACGCCCTGCAGTGGGTGGTGCGGCTGACCCCGCTCTACAACGGCGTGGCCCTCGAGCGCGCGCTGATGCTCGGGGAGGTGGGGTGGTCGCTCCTCGCGAACGTGGCCTACCTCGTGGTGATGGGCGTGATCGGCATCCTCGGGGCCTCACGGCGGATCGGGCAGCTGCTGCTCACCTGATCGACCCTCGACAGGCCTCGACTCGCCACGGGTCCCCGTCGGAGACTGGAGGGATGAGCGAGCAGCGAGCACCCGCGTGGAGCCCCGACCCGGCCCTGCCGGGGTACGTCACCGACGGAGGGCTCGAGACCGACCTGATCTTCCACCACGGGGTCGAGCTGCCGCACTTCGCCGCGTTCCCGCTGCTCGTCGACCCGAAGGGCCGTGAGCTGCTGACCGACTACTACGCGGCCTACGCCGGCATCGCCGCGGCGGCCGGGGCCGGTCTGTTCCTGGAGACCCCGACCTGGCGGGCGAACTCCGACTGGGGCGCCCGGCTGGGGGTCGGCGCCGACGGGCTGGCCGGGGTCAACACCGATGCCGTGCGCCTGCTCGCGGAGCTCGGCGCGCAGTACGCCGGCGACGTCGCCGAGGTCGTCGTGGCCGGCACGGTGGGGCCGCGCGGTGACGGCTACGTCGCGGGCGAGGAGATGGACCCGTGGGAGGCCCGCGACTACCACCTCCCGCAGGCCAGGGCGCTCGCCGACGCCGGCGCCGACCTGGTCAGCTCGCTGACCCTGACGACGGTGAACGAGGCCATCGGCGTGGCCCTGGCCGCCGGCGAGGCCGGGCTGCCGGTGTCGGTGGGGTTCACCGTCGAGACCGACGGGCGGCTGCCCGACGGCACCACGCTGCGGGCCGCCGTCGGGGCGGTGGATGACGTCGCGCCGCCCGACTGGTACGTCGTCAACTGCGCGCACCCCTCCCACGTGGCCGCGGCCGTGGCCGATGCCGGGCCCTGGCTGGAGCGGATCGGTGGGACCCGGGTCAACGCCTCGGCGCTGAGCCACGCCGAGCTCGACGCCGCGGAGGAGCTCGACGAGGGCGACCCCGCAACCCTCGGCCTGGACCAGGCCGCGCTCGCGGCGTCGCTGCCCGGGCTGCACGTCGTGGGCGGCTGCTGCGGCACCGACTCCCGGCACGTGGCGGCGATGTGGGGCGTCCCGGCAGACCGGTGACGACACGCCGCGGCGTGTCGTGCGGCGGTTCTCGAGGTCGAACACGTGTTCGGCTATGGTCGTCCACAGGTGGCGCCCCCGACAGCACTCGTCCACAGGCCCACGGCAGTCCGTGACCGTTGTCGGTGCCGCCACCTAGCGTCTGACCAGACCTCGCGACGAGACCGACAGCGGGAGTGGTCGCCGGTGGGCGCGCTCGCTGCACGACAGGAAGAACAGGTGCGACATGGCTGGTCCCAACGGCTCCCGCGGGAGCGTCCTCACCCCCAACCCCATCGCCGCTGCCCCCGGCGGTGAGCGTGACAAGGCCCTGGCCTCGGTCATGGCCCAGATCGAGAAGCAGCACGGCAAGGGTGCCGTCATGCGCCTGGGCGACGACGTGCGGCCCCCCATCGAGGTCATCCCGACCGGCTCGATCGCCCTCGACGTCGCCCTCGGCATCGGTGGGCTGCCCCGTGGCCGCGTCGTCGAGATCTACGGCCCGGAGAGCTCGGGCAAGACCACCGTCGCACTGCACGCGGTCGCCAACGCGCAGAAGGCCGGCGGCATCGCGGCGTTCATCGACGCCGAGCACGCGCTCGACCCCGACTACGCGAAGGCCCTCGGGGTCGACACCGACGCGCTGCTCGTGTCCCAGCCCGACACCGGGGAGCAGGCGCTCGAGATCGCCGACATGCTGATCCGCTCCGGCGCCCTCGACATCATCGTCATCGACTCGGTCGCGGCCCTCGTGCCCCGTGCCGAGATCGAGGGCGAGATGGGCGACAGCCACGTCGGCCTGCAGGCCCGCCTGATGTCCCAGGCACTGCGCAAGATCACCGGCGCCCTCAGCACCACCGGCACCACCGCGATCTTCATCAACCAGCTGCGCGAGAAGATCGGCGTCATGTTCGGCTCGCCGGAGACCACCACGGGTGGCAAGGCGCTGAAGTTCTACGCGTCGGTCCGCCTCGACGTGCGGCGCATCGAGACGCTCAAGGACGGCACCGACGCGGTCGGCAACCGCACCCGCTGCAAGGTCGTCAAGAACAAGGTGAGCCCGCCGTTCAAGCAGGCCGAGTTCGACATCATCTACGGGCAGGGCATCTCCCGCGAGGGCGGCCTGATCGACATGGGCGTCGAGCAGGGCTTCGTGCGCAAGGCCGGTGCCTGGTACACCATGGACGGCGACCAGCTCGGTCAGGGCAAGGAGAACGCCCGCGCGTTCCTCAAGGACAACCCCGACCTCGCCGACGAGCTCGAGAAGAACATCAAGGACAAGCTCGGCATCGGGGTCCCGCGCCCCGAGATCGCGGCCGTGCCCGAGATCTCGGTCGAGTTCTGAGCCCACCCGGGCTGACCACGATGCCGTTCGCCGACTCGACGACCCCGCCGCCCGCATGGGCGGTGGGGTCGCCGGCGGTGGGGTCGCCGGCGGCCGGGTCGCCGGCAGTGGGGTCGGGCCCTCCGCCACCGGACCCCGAGGCCGACCCACGCACCCGCGGCAGCGAGCCCGACCCGCTCGACTGGGCCCGCCAGATCGTGCTGCGCCAGCTCACGGCGGCGCCGCGCAGCCGCGCCCAGCTCGAGCAGGCGCTGCGCCGCAAGGACTGCCCCGACGACGTCGCCGCCGTGGTGCTCGACCGGATGGAGGAGGTCGGCCTGGTCGACGACGTCGCCTACGCCGGCATGCTCGTGCGTTCCCAGCAGGCCGGCCGCGGGCTGGCCCGCCGGGCCCTGGCCCAGGAGCTGCGGCGCAAGGGCGTCGACGACGAGACCGCGCAGGCGGCGCTCGACGAGGTCGAC
>DASSQL010000020.1:0-3446 GCA_035702525.1 Ornithinibacter sp.
GGGCGACGTGCGGGCCACCTCGATGACCCGCGGCGGGCCCGGCATCAGCGGGTCCCGGCTGCCGAGCACCGCCAGGGTGGGCACGGGTGTGTGCTGCAGCCGCTCCAGCGAGGGGAAGCGGGTCAGCTGGTGGAACAGCCGAAGCGCGCTCATCGGGCCGAAGCGCAGGTAGTCGGGCACGGCGACCCGGGCCATCCGTGGCGTCTCGCGGGTGCCGTCCCGGGCGAGCTGCACCAAGGCCCGCGGCAGGGGCTGGTTGTGGATGCCTCCGGCCGGCGACACCAGCACCAGTCGGTCGACGCGCAGGGGTGCGGCGTGGGCCACCTCGAGGCTGATCGGGCAGCCCATCGAGTTGCCGAGCAGGACAACCTTCTCGAGGGCCAGCTCGTCGAGCAGGGCCAGCACGGCCTCGGCCAGCTCGGGGATGTCGAGGGTGTGGTCGCGGCGGTGGCTGCGGCCGTAGCCGGGCAGGTCGGGAACGATGTTGACGCCGTGCCGCACCAGCCGGCGCGCGGTCGGCATCAGGTAGCCGCCGGAGATGGCGAAGCCGTGCACGTGAAGGATCGGCACGGCCTCCGCCGGGCCCCCGCTGACCCGGTAGAACAGGTCGCGGCCCCCGACCCGCACCCGGCGCTCGCTCCACCCCTGCGTGTCGTCGGCCACGCAGCGGATCATCGCACCTCGAAGGCGCGGCGGTCAGTCGTTCGCCCGGGTCACGCGTGGGCGTCGAGCACCCCGCCCATCTCGTCGCTGAACTGGGTGCGGTAGAGCTCGCTGTACAGGCCGCCGGAGGCGACCAGCTCGTGGTGCGTGCCGCGCTCGACGACGGTGCCGTCGTCGACGACGAGGATCAGGTCGGCGTGCCGCACCGTGCTCAACCGGTGTGCGATGACCAGCGCCGAGCGGTCGCGCAGCGCGTGGTCGAGGGCGCGCTGCAGCGCCTGCTCGGACTCGCTGTCGAGGTGGGCGGTGGCCTCGTCGAGGACGATCAGCCCCGGGCCCTTCAGCAGCAGCCGGGCGATGGCCAGGCGCTGCTTCTCGCCGCCGGAGAGCCGGTGGCCGCGGTCGCCGACCACGGTGTCGAGGCCGGACGGCAGCGAGTCGACGAGCGACCAGACCTGGGCGGCCCGCAACGCCGCGACCATGTCGTCCTCGGTGGCCGACGGTGACGCGTAGGCGAGGTTCGCCCGGATCGTGTCGTGGAACAGGTGGGCGTCCTGGGTGACGACGCCGACGGCGTCGTGCAGCGACTCGGTCTGGGCCTCGCGCAGGTCGAGCCCGTTGATCCGGATCGAACCGGCCGTGGGGTCGTAGAGGCGGGCCACCAGCGAGGTGATGGTGGTCTTGCCGGCGCCGCTCGGGCCGACCAGGGCCACCAGGCTGCCGGGCTCGACGGTGAACGACACGCCGTGCAGCACCGGGCCGCTGCCGCGCCGGTCGCCGGTGGCCGTGGTCTCGAGCGAGGCGAGCGAGACCTCGTCGGCGCTGGGGTAGGAGAACGACACGTTGTCGACCTCGACGCGCACCGGGCCCTCGGGCACCGCCCGGGCGTCGGGGGCCTCGGCCACGAGCGGCTCGAGGTCGAGCACCTCGAAGACCCGCTCGAACGAGACCAGGGCGGTGAGGATGTCGACCCGCACGTTGGAGATCGCCGTGAGCGGGCCGTAGAGCCGGGCCAGCAGCGCGGTGAGGGCGAGCAGCGTGCCGACCGTGAGGGTGTCGTTGACGGCCATCAGGCCACCGACGCCGTAGACCATCGCCGTGGCCAGCGACGCGACCAGGGTGAGGGCGACCATGAACACCGAGCGGTTGACCGCGATGCGCACGCCGATGTCGCGCACCTTGGCGGCCCGGACCGCGTACTCCTCGTCTTCGACGGCCGGGCGGCCGAAGAGCTTGACGAGCAGGGCGCCGGCGACGTTGAAGCGCTCGGTCATGCGGGTGCCGACCTCGGCGTTCTGCACCATCTGCTCGTGGGCCAGGCTCGCGAGCCGGCGGCCCATGACCCGCGCCGGCACCAGGAAGAACGGCACCAGGGCGAGGGCCCCGAGGGTGAGCGGCCAGGACAGCAGGGCCATCGCCCCGACGATGAGGACGAGCGTGATGGCGTTGCTGACCACGCTGGAGAGCACCGAGGTGAAGGCCTGCTGGGCGCCGATGACGTCGTTGCCCAGCCGGGTCACCAGGGCGCCGGTCTGCGCCCGGGTGAAGAAGGCGACCGGTTGGCGCAGCACGTGCGAGAACACCTGGGTGCGCAGGTCGTAGATCAGGCCCTCGCCGATGCGGGCGGAGAACCACCGCTCGACGAGGGTGAGCCCCGCGCCGAGGACGGCGATCAGGGCGACGAGCAGCGACAGCTTGACGACGACCGCGGCGTCCTTGGGGTAGATGCCGTCGTCGACGAGCGACTTCAGCAGCAGCGGCGACGCCACGACGAGGACGGACTCGATGACGACGACGCCGAGGAACCAGCCGATCTGCACCTTGTAGGGCGCGGCGTAGGCCAGCACGCGTCGGGTGGTGCCCGGAGCCAGCCGGCGCTCCTTGACGCTGGAGTCGCGGCTCAGGCTGTGCAACGCCTGCCACCCTTGCATGCTCACCGGTCGTGCTCCTCAATCGTCGTCTGGCCCTGTCAGTCAACCACCGGCCGCTGACAGGTGTTCCTGCCCGTGGGCACCCCCTTGTGCGCACGGGTGCCCCACCCGAGGATGACGGCGGTGCCGCCGCCGGGGCGGACGCCGCCGAGGGAGAGGTACACCGTGTCTGCACCGCTGCGCCACAAGGTCCTGCTCGACGAGGACGAGATGCCGACGCGTTGGTACAACATCCTCCACGACCTGCCCACGCCTCCCCCGCCGCCGCTGCACCCGGGCACCGGGCAGCCGGTGGGCCCGGACGACCTCTCCGGGATCTTCCCGATGGACCTCATCGCCCAGGAGGTCAGCACCGACCAGTACGTCGACATCCCGCAGGAGGTGCAGGACGTCTACCGGCTGTGGCGCCCGTCGCCCCTCTACCGGGCCCACCGCCTGGAGAAGGCGCTCGGCACCCCCGCCCGCATCTACTACAAGTACGAGGGCGTCTCCCCCGCCGGGTCGCACAAGCCGAACACCGCGGTGCCGCAGGCGTACTACAACGCGAAGGCCGGCATCCGGAAGCTGACGACCGAGACCGGGGCCGGGCAGTGGGGCACCGCGCTGTCGTTCGCCTGTGCCCAGTTCGACCTGGAGTGCGAGGTCTGGCAGGTGCGGGCGTCCTACGACACCAAGCCGTACCGCAAGATCATGATGGAGATCTTCGGCGGCACCGTGCACCCGAGCCCCTCAGACCTCACCGAGGCGGGCCGCACGATGCTCGCCAGCGACCCCGACTCCCCCGGCTCCCTGGGCCTGGCCATCAGCGAGGCCGTCGAGGTGGCGGCCCAGGACCCCACCGTCAACTACGCG
>DASSQL010000021.1:0-9998 GCA_035702525.1 Ornithinibacter sp.
GCGCTCGAGGACGGCACCACCGCCATGTACCTGTGCACGGCCACGTACAACCCGACGGCCGAGCACGGCATCCACCCGCTCGACCCCGAGGTCGGGCTCGTGCTGCCGCCCGGCCTCGAGCCGCTGCTGTCACCCAAGGACGACGCCGCACCCTCGCTGGCGGATGCCGTGGCGTCCGGCCGGCTGCCGACCTCCGACACGTGCGCGGCCTGGTCGGCCGAGCTCGCTCAGCGCGGGAACTGACGCTCCCACACCACGATCGAGCGCACCGCCGGGTCGAGCTCGGCGACCATCTGGTCGAACGCGCGGTCGCCGCGCTTGTAGGGGTCACTGACGTCGCGGTCGCGGCGAGCGTCCCTGCCCCGGCTGCGGTGCGCCGCCACGAGGGTCGGGAGGGCCTTCCAGCGGGACACCACGTCGGTGGCGCCCGCCTCGTCGAGCAGGGACGGCCAGTGGTGCCGGGCCCCGATGTCGTCGATGGCGTGGGCGAGCTCGCGGATGGTGAAGGTGCGCCGGTGGGCCGCGGGGGCCTCGTCGAGCACCGGCTCCTTGTGCTCGGTGGCCATGAGGAGCACGGCGGCCTGCTCGGTGAGCAGGCGCGGCGTGATCAACCGGGCCCGGAACACGTCGTCGGCCAGCCCCTTCGCCTGCAGCCGCGCGGCCGAGTGCTCGTCCATCGGCCGCCCGACCAGCGCATGGGTGCCCGCACTGGTCACCTCGAAGGCCCCCGGCCGGGCCCACTCCAGGCCCGCGCGCAGCAGCACCGCGGCGTACGGCGACCGGCAGATGTTCCCCGTGCACACGGTGAGCAGGCGGACCCGCTCGGTGGGCTCGGGGCTGGGGTCGGCGGCGTCCATGTCGCCGTCAGCCTAGGTCACGCGGGTGTGGGGCGGTCCCGGTGGCCGGCGCTCGGCGCGAGGGCCCGAACCGCGGCCGCCACGGCCTCGGCCACGCCGTCCTGGAACACCGACGGCACGATGTGGTCGACGGTCGGCTCCTCGACGAGGTCCGCGATGGCCCGGGCCGCCGCGAGCTTCATCGCCTCGGTGATCTGGGTCGCGCCGGCATCCAGCGCACCACGGAAGATCCCCGGGAAGGCGAGCACGTTGTTGATCTGGTTCGGGAAGTCCGAGCGCCCCGTGGCCACCACCGCCGCGTGCCGGCGGGCGACGTCGGGGTGCACCTCGGGCGTCGGGTTCGCCAGCGCGAACACGATGCTGTTCGGGGCCATCGAGGCAATCTCCTCCTCCGGCACCTGACCGCCGGAGACCCCGACGAACACGTCGGCGCCCTCGAGGGCCACACCCAGGCGCCCGTGCACCGCGCGCGGGTTGGTCGAGGCCGCCAGCCGGCTCTTGTGGCCGGTGAGGTCCTGGCGCTCCGGCGAGATGATGCCGCGCGAGTCGCACACCACGACGTCGCGCACCCCGGCCCGCTGCAGCAGTCGGGTCACGGCCACCCCGGCAGCCCCGGCACCGGACACGACGACCCGCAGGTCGGGCACCTGGCGGCCGAGCACCGTGGCGGCGTTGAGCAGCCCGGCGAGCACCACGATCGCCGTGCCGTGCTGGTCGTCGTGGAAGACCGGGATGTCGAGGCGCTCCTTGAGCTGCTCCTCGATGTCGAAGCAGCGCGGCGCCGAGATGTCCTCGAGGTTGATGCCGCCGTACGACGGCGCGATCCGGGCGATCGCCTCGACCAGCTCCTCGACGGTGCCGGTCTCCATCACCACCGGCACGGCGTCGATCCCGGCGAAGTGCTTGAAGAGCACCGCCTTGCCCTCCATCACCGGCATCGCGCCAAGCGGGCCGATGTCGCCGAGGCCCAGCACCGCGGTGCCGTCGCTGATGACGGCCACGGTGTTGCGCCGCGCGGTGTAGCGCATCGACAGGGCGGGGTCAGCGGCGATCGCGAGCGAGACCTCCGCGACGCCGGGGGTGTACAGCAGCGCCAGGTCCTCGCGGCCCTCCAGCGGCTTCGTCGCGTGTACCCCCAGCTTCCCACCCTCGTGAGCACGGAAGACCGGGCTCTCCGGGTCGAAGAAGGGGACGTGGGGCGACGCGGCCATGGGGCAGCTCCTCGGCAGTTCTGGCGTGGTGGCCCACCAGCGCGAGGCGGGGGCCGGGCAGTTCGCGAGGCTGAGGGGGGTGCTTCTCGGCCGTTCGCAGCGCGCGGGGGTGTCCGCGGGTGTGCATCATCGCACAGCGAGATAGTTACCGGGGTGTGACGCACGCGACGCAGCACGGTGGCAGGATCGGCCCCGTACACCGTACCGAGGCTGCCCCCGCCCCGGTGCCGCCCCGTGAAAGGACCCCCATGTTCCACACCCGTGCCCTGGCGATGGCCGCCATCGCCACGACCGCCCTCGCCCTGACCGCCTGCGGCTCCGACTCGCTCTCCTCGGGCAGCTCGAGCTCCGCATCGGCCACGACGTCGGCCAGCGCCGCCAAGGTCGACCCCGCCCTGGTCGCCAAGCTCCCGGCCTCGATCAAGAGCGCCGGCACCATCAAGATCGGCACCGACGCCACCTACCAGCCCAACGAGTACCTCGACGCCGACGGCAAGACGGTCATCGGCATGGACGTCGACCTGTTCGACGCCGTCATGGCCAAGTTCGGCGTCAAGACCGAGTGGGTCCCCTCCGCGTTCGACGCGATCATCCTGGGCGTCCAGAGCGGCAAGTACGACATCGGCGTCTCGAGCTTCACCGTGAACCCCGAGCGTGAGGCCCAGGCGACGATGGTCAGCTACTTCAAGGCCGGCACCCAGTGGGTCACCCAGAAGGGCAACCCCAAGGGCATCAACCCCGACGACGCGTGTGGCAAGAACGTCTCCGTGCAGAAGGGCACCGTGCAGGCCGACGAGGACATCCCCAAGCGCCAGCAGGCCTGCAAGGACGCCGGCAAGCCGGCGATCAACGTGCTCGTCGACGCCGACCAGGCGAAGGTGACCGCGGCCGTGCAGTCCGGCAAGGCCGACGCCATGCTCGTCGACCTCCCGCCGGCCATCGCGGCCGTCGACTCCACCAACGGAACCCTTGAGCTGCTCGGCGAGCAGTACGACTCGGCCCCGTACGGCTACGTGCTGAAGAAGGACGCCACCGGCACCGACTTCGGGGCGGCCATCGTGGAGGCCCTCAAGCAGCTCAAGGCCGACGGCACGTACGACCAGATCCTCAGCAAGTGGAAGACCGAGGGTGGCGCCATCAGCGACTTCGCCGTGAACCCGACGGTCAGCTGACGCCATGAGCGCATCGCCGCAGGACCGGCCGGGCATCATCGACGCCCGGCCGGTCCGGCACCCCGGACGGTGGGTGGCCGTGGTCATCATCGCGATCGTCGTCGCGATGATCATCAGCTCGTTCGTGACCAACGAGAAGTGGAACTTCCCGTTCGCGTTCGAGATCATGCAGCAGACCCCGGTCATCGAGGGCCTGTGGAAGGGCACCATCTTCGGCACCGTCGGCGCCATGATCCTGGGCATCGGCCTGGGCATCATCCTGGCGGTCATGCGCCTGTCGACCAACCCCGTGCTGCGGGGGGTCGCGTTCGTCTACACCTGGTTCTTCCGGGCCATCCCCCGCTACGTCCTGCTCGTGCTGCTCGGTACGGGCATCGGCTTCCTCTACCCCAAGTTCGACATCGGGCTGCCGTTCGGCCAGCAGATCGCGAGCCTGCTCGGCATCGACACGAACATGACCTTCTTCTCGCTCGACTACAACGCCATCTCGAGCACGATCTGGGTCGGCATCCTCGGCCTGGGCCTGTCCGAGGCCGCGTACATGGCCGAGATCGCCCGGGCCGGCATCCTGTCGGTCGACAAGGGCCAGGCCGAGGCCGCCCAGGCGCTCGGCATGCCGCCGGGCAAGACCATGCGCCGCGTGGTGCTCCCCCAGGCCATGCGGGTCATCGTGCCCCCGACCGGCAACGAGACGATCGCCATGGTCAAGGACACCTCGCTGCTCGCGGCGGTGCCCGTCATCGTCGAGCTGTTCTACCAGAGCTACCAGTTCGGCCAGCGCAGCTTCCAGATCATGCCCGGCATCGTCGCGGCGACCATCTGGTACCTCATCGTCTGCTCGATCCTGATGGTCGGGCAGTCCCGCCTGGAGCGCTACTACGGCCGCGGCTTCGGCGCGATGCCGAAGAAGGCCCAGCAGAAGCTCACCGAGATCGGGGCTGACCACTGATGAGCGAGTCGACCACCACTGCGACCACCGGCGAGGGCACCGCGCTCGTCCACGCGGTCAACGTCACCAAGGCCTTCCACGGCACCGAGGTGCTCAAGGGCATCGACATGGACGTGCGCCGCGGCGAGGTCGTGGTCCTCCTCGGCCCCTCGGGGTCGGGCAAGACCACCTTCCTGCGCTGCATCAACCAGCTCGAGACCATCGACGGCGGCCGGATCTGGGTCGACGGCGACCTGATGGGCTACGAGGACCGCAGCGGCACCCTGCACCGCCTCAAGGACAAGCAGATCGCGGCCCAGCGTCGCGACATCGGCATGTGCTTCCAGCGGTTCAACCTCTTCCCGCACAAGACGGTGCTCGAGAACGTCATCGAGGCTCCCGTGCAGGTCAAGGGCGTCAAGAAGAAGGAGGCCACGGCGAAGGCGCTCGAGCTGCTCGAGCAGGTGGGCCTGGGCGACAAGCCGTCGGCCTACCCCTCGCAGCTCTCGGGTGGCCAGCAGCAGCGGGTGGCCATCGCGCGGGCCCTGGCGATGGACCCCAAGCTGATGCTCTTCGACGAGCCGACCAGCGCGCTCGACCCCGAGCTCGTCGGTGAGGTGCTCAAGGTGATGCGCGACCTCGCCAAGCGCGGGATGACGATGATCGTCGTCACGCACGAGATGGGCTTCGCCCGCGAGGTCGCCGACCGCGTCGTCTTCATGGATGCCGGCGTCGTCGTCGAGGAGGGTCCGCCCTCCCAGGTCATCGCCAACCCGCAGCACAAGCGCACCAAGGCGTTCCTGTCGCGGATGCGGCAGGAGGAGGCCGCCCACGCGGAGGCCGTCGTCGCCACGGTGACCGAGAACGCCGAGGCCCTGGCGGCGATCGCGGCCAGGGACGCCGAGCACGACCAGGCCGCGCAGGCGGCCATCGACAACGCGAGGGACGCCACCGGGCAGCGGTGACCCGCCGCACCCGAACGCCCCGGATGCCGTGGCCCGCGCTCGTGCGGGTCCGTGGTCGCTCGATGCTGCCCACCTACCGCGAGGGCGACGTGCTGCTCGTGCTGCGCGGCATCCGACCGCGTCCCGGGAGGGCCGCGGTGGTGCACCTCCCGCCGGATGCCGCGGGGCGCCCGCGACCGCTGTCGGTGAAGCGGGTGACCGGGCCCGATCCGGCTGCGCCGCAGCGCTGGTGGATCGACTGCGACAACGCCGCCGAGGGCGTCACGTCGTTCGACGTGGGGTCCCTGACCGGTGAGGACATCCTGGCGGTGGTCGTCGGGTTGGTGTGGCGGCCGCTGGGGTAGGTTTGGCAGAACCGCACGTCCCGAACCCCGAGGAGAGAGACCCATGCTGTCCCTGTTCCGCATCACTGACGTCTCGGCGCACTGCGACCTGCCGTGCGGCGTGTACGACCCCGCCCAGGCCCGCATCGAGGCGGAGTCGATCAAGGCGATCATCGCCAAGGTCGCAGACAACGACGACCCCGACTTCCGCACCCGCGCCATCATCATCAAGGAGCAGCGCTCCGAGCTGGTCAAGCACCACCTCTGGGTGCTGTGGACCGACTACTTCAAGCCCCCGCACTTCGAGAAGTACCCCGAGCTGCACACCCTCGTCAACGAGGCCACCAAGCTCGCGGGCGCGTCCGGCACCAAGGGTGAGCTCGACGCCGCCAAGGCCGACGAGCTGCTCGCCAAGATCGACGAGATCGCGCGCATCTTCGCGGAGACCAAGAAGGCCTGACCTCCGGCAGCACCACGACGGCCGCCCCCGGCAGGGGGCGGCCGTCGTCGTTCCCCCGAGTCGGGTGCACCGTCGGCTGGCCCGCGGCCAATCGAGTACCCAGGTCGGGAGAGCTACGGCTCCGGGACGGTGACGACGAAGACCTCGCCGACGCCCTCGAGGTCGACGGCGCCCTCGCCTGCGGGCAGGAACGCCGAGTCGACGTCGCCCAGCTCGAGGGTGCGGGCGGCCGACGCCAGGGTCACCCGTCCGCGCAGGCAGAAGACGATGCGCGGCCGGTGCTCGCCGGGCAGGGCGCGCCCCGGGGTCACCCGGTACAGCTGGAAGCGGTCCGAGGCGCTGTCGTACGCCTCGAGCCCGGGCTCGACCACCCGGCCGCGGCCGGCCACGCCGCCCGCGAGGGGGTCGACGATGCGCAGCAGCTCGGACACGTTGACCGGCTTGCTGGTGAGGCCGGCCCGCACGACGTTGTCGGAGTTGGCCAGCACCTCGATGCCGAGCCCGCGCACGTAGGAGTGCAGCACGCCGGCCGCGACGTCGATGTACTCGCCCGGCTGCAGCACCCAGTGGTGCATGAGCAGCAGCACGACCAGTCCGATGTCGTCGGGGTGCTCCTCCGCCACGCGCACGACGGCGGCGGCGGCGTCACCCAGCTCGCCACCGCGCGACTCCAGGCGCACGCAGGCCGCGACGACCTCCCGGGCGAAGCCGGCGACCTCGTCGGCCGGGGTGGCGAGCACCGACCCGAGCAGGGCGTGGGCGGGGTCGTCGGCGACGGCGGCCTTCTCGACGAGCTCGGTGAGCCGCGGCACCCGGAGGCGGCCGGCCAGCTTCGCGACGGCGGCGTGCTCGCGCATCCCGACGAACACCTCGAAGGGCGAGATCGCGAGCAGCAGCTCCGGCTTGGCCCAGTCGTCGACGTAGACCTCGTCGCCGGTGGTCATCCGCACCGTCGTGGCCTGCTCGGCGCTGGGGTGCGCCTGGATCGAGATCGCCCGGCCGGGGGCCAGCACCTTGAGCAGGAACGGCAGCCGCGGTCCGAACCGCGCCACGCACTCCTCACCGAGCTCGCCCACCGGGTCGGCCGCCACGACCGCCGCGAGGTCGGGGGCGCCGTCCCGGTCGGTGCCGGCGGGGCCCTCCTCGTGTGCACCCATCCACAGCTCGGACTCCGGCTCCGGGCTCGGGATGTCGCGCCCCTGCAGGCTGGCGATGGACACGTTCGATCCCCACGCGTCGGTGAAGATGACGGGCGTCAGGCGATCCACGGGACCTCTCCGGAGGGTGGGGCGGGGCACCCGATGCTAACGCGCAGCGGGCTCGCGCTCCCCGACCCTGCCGACCGTCGTGTCCGCGGTGGCGACGGCCAGGGCCTCGACCACGTCCGGGTCGTACTGGTAGCCCAGCCCGAGGTGGATGCGCTCGTTGGCCGCCTGGATCTCCGCAGGGTCGTCCCTGCCCCCCGTCAGGTCGTCGAAGGCGTTGGCCACCTTGATGATCCGGCTCGCCATCGGCACCTGCTCGCCCAGCTCGCGCACCTGGCGGTACGGCGTGGTCTGCGCCTCGACGAAGGCCGCCACCGTGTCCAGGCCCTCGGCGTGCCGGATGATGCGCGCCCCCTCGTCGGCGATGTCGCGCTGGTCGCTCGGCGCGGCGAGCATGGTGGCCCCACCCGGGATCGGCTCGATCAGCGAGATCTGGCCCAGGTCGTGCAGGAGGGCGGCGTACTCCAGGTCACGCAGGTCGCGGTCGGACATACCGAGGACGCGCCCGGTCCGCACGCTCAGGTCGGCGACCCGTTCGGCGTGCCCGACGGGGGTGTACCCGCCGTCCTCGGTGAGGTGCGACAGGGTCGCGATGGTCTGCCGGTACGTGACCCGGTTCTGCATGTAGCGGTCGACGGCGACGTACGTGATGGCGAGCGGGAAGAGGGCGACCGGCAGGGAGAGCAGCCCCAGGACGGGAGCCATGAGCGCGACCATCGGTCCGGACGCGACGACCGCCAGGGTCAGCGGTGCCGCCTCGCCGAACTCGTCACGCAGCGCGGCGAGCCACGGCGTGCGCTGGCGTTCCGACCGGACCGCCGCCGACAGCACCAGCTCGACGGCGATGCCCACCCCGGCGACGGCCACCATCCCCAGGGCGACCAGCCACACGGCCGCCCCCTCGACCTCGAGGGACCACAGCGTGCGCGTGGTCGGTGCGAACCCCCTTGCGAGCCAGGCAGCGACGGCCACGCCAACGAGGCGCGCCGCCACGTGCTCCAGGCCGACGACCTTCCCTTCCACCCCCCGGACGGCCGCGGGTACGAGGAGCCCGGCCAGGACGACGAGCACGACGAAACCGGCGGACACGTCGAACGTGGGTTCGCCGTCGATGCGGCCGACGAAGATCAGGGCGAGGGCCGAGGCCGAGGCGAGCGGCGCTGCCGCCCGCCCGCTCGGCATCGGCAGCCGGAGCAGCTCGCCCGCGACGATGGCGACGACGAAGACGGCGACGGTGAGCCGATGGGTGACCAGCAGTGGGAGAAGCATCGAGCCGACGCCGTACACGCTCGAGACGACCACGATCGCCCCGACCGCCAGCACGGTCCAGGCGCGCAGCAGGTGGGTGGCAGGCAGCACCGAGGTCATGTGGCGGCCTCGGCACGCAGGCTCAGCGCGTGCTCGAGGGCGCGGATGAGGTCTTCTCGGCCCGCGGGCGTGCGCCGCAAGAGGGACAGGGCCTCGTCCTTGGGGATCAGGACGCCGTCCGGAGTGCCCACCTCGGTCAGCAGGTCGTACTCGTCGGCCAGCCCGACGATGAGCGCCTCCACCCCCAGGTCGTCTCCCGTCCCCTGCGGCGCCACGGCATCGCGGTGGTGGGCGATGGCGTCGAGGGCCCCGGACAGGAAGCTCAACCCACGCAGCAGGGCCACCCCACGGGCCGGGTAGCTGCTGATCGCGCGACCTCCGATCACCCCGGTGCTGCGGACGAGCCCGGTGGGGAGGCTGGTGAGGCCGAGGTCGTGAAGCATCCCGGCCACCCGGGCATCGGCCACGGTCTGGGGCCGCAGCCCCAGGTGCTCGGCCATGGAGGCGCTCAGCTCGGCCACCCGGGTGCTGTGGCCGACCAGGTGCGGGGCCTTGGCCTCGACCGCGGCCACCAGCACGTGCAGGGCACGGTCGTGGCCTTTCCGTTCCTCGGCGTACTGCTGGTAGGCCCACTGGGCGGCGAGCAGCGGGGGAAAGATGAGGAACACGCTCGCCGACCCGAGACCTGCGGGCCCCCAGAGCACGACCATGATGAAGGCGATGACCCCGTACCCGATCTGTGCGGAACCGGAGGAGCGCACGATCTGGCCGACCTGCGTTCGCATCGAGACGCCCGCCGCGAGCCGGACCACGATGGCGACCATCACCATGTTGACGGCGAACTGCACGATGTCGGCGACGAGCACCGGGATCCCGATCTGCAGCGCGATCTCCCACGTGCCGGGCGGCCAGGGCCCACCCGGTCGGCCACCCGCGACGACGTAGGCGGCCCCTCCGACGACTCCCATCGTCGCGAACATCCCGCTGTTGAAGATGCGCGCCCGCATCGGGGCTCGCCCGTTGTGGAAGGGCCCCACGACGGTGCCCACGATCCCCGCCCCCGCGGGGCCCACGAGGGCCATGGCCGCGAGCATGACGATTCCGGTCAACGACACCTGGGTGCGGCCGCCGTCGGTCTCGACCGAGCCCAGCAGCCAGGACAACAAGGCGAGCAGCAGCATGACGCCGAAGGTGGCGTCGATGACGATCCCGTCGAGGCGGATCGCCGCCGCGGTCAGGCAGATCCCGGCCGCGGCGACGGCACCGACGTAGATGTTGGTCGCATAGGCGATGCGTCGTGGGGCCCCGCCCGCTGCGGGAGAAGCCTCAGTCGTCATCGGTCAAGTATCAGCCGTTCCAGCCGGTAGCGCGCTGCGCAGCAGCGGACACGACGGTGGAGTGGGAAGAAGAGCCGGCCTGGGCGGTGGCGGGGACGAGCAGGGCCACGGCGGCGAGAGCGGCGACGGCGGCGAGGGTACGGAACTTGCGCATGGTGAATCCCTTTCAGAG
>DASSQL010000022.1:0-16910 GCA_035702525.1 Ornithinibacter sp.
TGTCGGATGCCGGTGTGCCGCACCGTGTCCAGTGGGCCGGGTCGATGTTCTCGGTCTACTTCCGCGACGGCGCCGTGCGCACCTACGACGACGCGCGCGACCAGGACACCGCCGCGTTCGGCCGGTTCTTCCACGCGATGCTGGATGCCGGGGTCTACCTCCCGCCGAGCGCGTTCGAGTCGTGGTTCGTCTCCGGGGCGCACGACGACGCCGCCGTGCAGCGGGTCGTCGCGGCCCTGCCGGCTGCCGCGCGGGCCGCTGCCGGGGCGGGCGCCGGGACGCGTGCCTGAGCACCCAGCCGGGTTTGCGACAATCGCGGCATGACGTCGTCCCCCGAGGTCGGTGCCGCTGGCCCCGTCGACCCGCAGCGCACCGTGGTGCACCTGCTGCGCCACGGTGAGGTGCACAACCCGCACCGCCTGCTCTACGGCCGGATGCCGGGCTACCACCTGTCCGAGCTCGGCCGCCGGATGGCCGACCTCGCCGCGGAGCACCTGGGCGACCACGACATCACGCACCTCGTCTCCAGCCCGCTCGAGCGCGCCCGGGAGACCGCTGCGCCGATCGCCGACGCCCACGGCCTCGAGGTCACCCTCGACCCGCGGGTCATCGAGGCCGAGAACGCCTTCGAGGGCCTGCCGGTGGCCGGTGGGTCCGGCATCCTCAGGCACCCGCGGCTCTACCCCAAGATGCTCAACCCGTTCCGGCCGTCGTGGGGCGAGCCCTACGTCGAGCTCGTCGAGCGGATGCGCCGGGCGATCGTCGACGCCCGCACCGCCGCCCGCGGCCACGAGGCGGTCATCGTCAGCCACCAGGCCCCGATCTGGATGATCCGGCTGGCCACCGAGGGGCGGCCGCTCTGGCACAACCCGGCGAACCGGGAGTGCTCGCTGGCGTCGCTCACCTCGCTGACCTTCCTCGACGACGAGCTGCTCTCGCTCAGCTACAGCGAGCCGGCCGCGTCGCTGCTCGACCAGGCCCAGCCCGGGGCGGGCGCATGACGGTTCGACCCACCGCGCGGTGGGCCGTGGGTGTCGCGGCCGCTGCGCTGCTCCTCGGCGCTGCCGGCTGCAGCCAGGACCCCAACTCGGTGGCGGCCCAGGCCAAGGCCGGCGACCAGAAGGGGTACGTGTCCGGCGACGGCGCCGTCGAGACCATCCCAGCCGACAAGCGGGGCGAGCCGGTCGCGCTGACCGGCACGCAGCTCGACGGCACGGCGTGGGACGCCGCCAGCGCCCGGGGCAAGGTGCTCGTGCTCAACGTGTGGGGCTCGTGGTGCGCGCCGTGCGTCGCCGAGGCCCCGGCCCTGCAGAAGACCTGGAGCGACCTCCAGGCCGCCAAGGCTCCCGTCGAGTTCATGGGCATCGACTTCCGGGAGGACCCGGCCCGCGGGGCCGCCTTCGCGAAGAAGGCCGGCATCACCTACCCCAGCCTGAGCGACGAGTCCGGGGTCGCCATCCTGGCCCTGCAGGGCAAGGCACCCACCGTGCCCACCACGCTCGTGCTCGACACCGAGGGCCGGATCGCCGCCCGGGTCAACGGCCCGGCCAGCGCCGGCACCCTGCGCGGCCTCGTCGACGACGTCGTCGCCCAGTCGTGACCCCCGCTGCCGGCACCGCGGCCGTGCTCGCCGCGGGCGACACGGTCACCTCCGGCGCGCTCCCGCTGGCGGTCGTCGTCGCGGCCTTCGCCGGGCTGGTGTCGTTCGCCAGCCCGTGCGTGCTGCCGCTGGTGCCGGGCTTCCTCGGCTACACGACGGGCCTGACCGGTGAGCCGCTCGCCGAGAAGTCCCGCGGTCGGGTGGTGACCGGTGCGCTGCTCTTCGTCGTCGGCTTCACCGTGGTCTTCGTGCTCGGCTCGATCTTCGTCACCACGGCCGGCCGGGCCCTCGTCGAGCACCGCGTGCTGCTCATGCGCCTCGGCGGGCTGGTCGTCATCGCGATGGGCCTGGTCTTCCTCGGCATCGGCCCACAGCGAGAGGCGCGGATCGGGTGGCGGCCCCGGGCCGGCCTGGCCGGCGCCCCGGTGCTCGGTGCCGTGTTCGCGCTCAGCTGGGCCCCGTGCATGGGGCCGACCCTGGCGGCCGTGCTCGTCCTGGCCAGCACCAGCGTCGACCCCCAGGTCTGGCGCGGCGTCGTGCTCGCGGTGGCCTACGGGCTGGGCCTGGGGCTGCCGTTCGTCCTCATCGCGGCTGGGATCGACCGGGCCGGCCGCGCGTCGGGGTGGCTGCGCCGCCACCAGCGCACCATCCAGCGGGTCGGCGGCGTCATGCTCGTGCTGGTCGGCCTGCTCATGGTCACCGGGCTGTGGCAGAGCCTGAACACCTGGCTCCAGAGCGAGCTGGTCAACGGCTTCCAGGTGTCGGTGTGAGCGCCCGCACCGAGGCGCGCGCCGACGTCGCGCAGCCGCGCCTGGGCCCGCTCGGGTGGCTGCGCTGGATGTGGCGCCAGCTCACCAGCATGCGCACCGCGCTGTTCCTGCTGCTGCTGCTCGCGATCGGCGCCATCCCGGGGTCGACCTTCCCGCAGCGCTCGATCGACCCGTCGCGCACCACGGCCTGGATCGCCGACCACCCGACTGCTGGACCGGTGCTCGACCGGCTGGGCTTCTTCGAGGTCTACGCCTCGCCGTGGTTCGCCGCGATCTACCTGCTGCTCTTCGTCTCGCTCATCGGCTGCGTCCTGCCGCGCACGAAGATCCTCTGGCACCAGGTGCGGTCGGCGCCGCCGCGCGCCCCGCGCCGCCTCGACCGGCTCGCCGCGCACCGCGAGGTCACCATCGACGGCGAGGTCGACGAGGTGCGCGAGCGGCTGCGCGCGGCCCTCCGGAAGCGCCGATACCGGGTGCACGCCCACGACGACGCAACGCTCTCGGCCGAGAAGGGGTACCTGCGCGAGACGGGGAACCTGGTCTTCCACGTCGCCCTGATCGGGGTGCTGATCGGCGTCGCCTGGGGGCACCTGCTCGGCTGGAAGGGCGACGTCATCGTGCCGGTGGGCAAGACCTTCGCGAACACGCTGTCGCGATACGACACCTTCAGCCCGGGGCCGTGGGTCGACGTCAACGCCCTCGACCCGTACACGATCAAGGTCGACCGCCTCGACGCGACGTTCGAGACCAAGGCCAAGAGCCCGGGCCAGTTCGGCGCGCCGCGCGACTTCGAGGCCTTCACCACGTTCACCGCCCCCGACGGGAAGAGCGAGCCGCGCAGCATCCGGGTCAACCACCCGCTCGAGACCGGCGGCGGCTCGGTGTTCCTGCTCGGCAACGGCTACGCCCCGGTCATCACCGTGCGCGACGCCGAGGGCACCGTGCTCTACTCCGACGCCACGCCGTTCCTGCCGCAGGACAACAACTACACCTCGGTCGGCGCGGTGAAGGTGCCCGGCGCCTCGCCGAAGCAGCTCGGCTTCGCCGGGTTCTTCCTGCCGACCGGCGTCATCGACGACCAGGGCCCGCACTCGATCTTCCCCGACGCGGTCGACCCGAAGCTGGCCCTCACGGCCTTCGAGGGCGACCTTTTCCCCAGCGGCAGCCCGCAGTCGGTCTACTCGCTCGACACCGCCTCGATGAAGCCCGTGCCCGGCAAGGACGGCACCGACCAGCTGCGCATCCTGCTCAGCCCGGGCCAGACCTACGAGCTGCCCGGCGGCCGGGGGTCGATCACCTTCGACAAGGTCGAGCGGTTCGCCGGGCTCTCCATCCGCACCGACCCGGGCAAGACGATGACCCTCGTCGCGTCGCTGCTCATGCTCGCCGGCCTGGTCGCCTCGCTCGTCATCCGTCGTCGAAGGGTGTTCGTGCGGGTTGGTCCGGGGCCCGAACCGGGTCGTACTGTGGTGTCCGTCGGCGGCCTGGCCAAGGACGACGACGAAGGGATGCCCGACGAGATCGCGGCCGTCCTGACCGCACTCGAAGGATCGCGATGACCGACCAGACCCTCGCCCAGCTCTCCAACCTGGCGATCTACTCCGCCATGGTGGTGCTCACCCTGGCGATGCTCGCGGATGCCGTGTACCTCGCCCGGCTCGTGCCGGCCCGCGAGGCCGGCCGCGAGACCGCGCGCGAGCGCGAGCTCGTGACCGCAGGCGGAACCACCGAGGTGGGCGACCCGACATCCGGGGTGGGTGACCCGGCATCCGGGGCACCCGCGGACACCGCTCCCACCGGCCGCGACGCCGAGCCGCTCGCGGCCCGCAAGGCCGCCGCCATCGGCTGGACGCTCACCGTGCTCGGCACGTTCTTCGTCGTCGCCGGCGTCGTGCTGCGGGCGCTCGAGGTGCACCGCTGGCCGCTGGGCAACATGTACGAGTTCGCGATCTTCGGCTCGATGTTCGTGCTGCTGGCCTACTGCGGCTGGTCGGTCAGGCGCGACCTGCGCTGGCTCGGCCTGTTCGTCGTCATCCCGGTGCTGCTCAACCTCGGGCTCGCGATCACCGTCTGGTACACCGACGCGTCCGAGCTGATGCCGTCGCTGCGCTCGGTCTGGCTGGCCATCCACGTCACGGTGGCCACGCTGTCGGTCGCGGTCTTCACCATCGGCTTCTCGCTCGGTGTCATGTACCTGATCCAGGACCGCCTCGAGACGGCCGCCGACCGCCCGCGCAGCTTCATGAGCCGGCTGCCCGACGCCCGCGCGCTCGAGCGGCTCACCTACGCCGTGCACATCGTGGCGTTCCCGCTGTGGACCTTCACGGTCATCGCCGGCGCCATCTGGGCCCGACAGGCCTGGGGCTCCTACTGGAACTGGGACCCCAAGGAGGTGTGGAGCTTCGTCATCTGGGTGGTCTACGCCGCCTACCTGCACGCCCGCGCCACCACCGGGTGGAAGCGCCAGAACGCCGTGTGGATCGCGCTGGTCGGCTACGGCTGCATCATCATGAACTTCGCCGTCGTGAACGTCTTCTTCGTCGGCCAGCACTCCTACTCGGGACTCTGATCGCGTGCTCCGGTACAGCCTGCTCCGCCTGCTCGTCTTCTTCGGCTGCGTCAGCCTGCTCTGGCTGCTCGGCCTGCGCGACCGCGACCAGCTGCCCTACCTCGTCCTCGGGGCCGCCCTGCTCTCGGCGGTGATCTCGTACTTCGCCCTGCGCCGGTTCCGCGAGGAGTACTCGGCGCAGGTCGCGCACAAGATCGAGGCCCGGTCGGCGGCGAAGCGGGGCGCCGTGCCGGCCCCCACGCGCGACGAGGCCGACGAGGACGCCGAGGTCGCCGGCGACGAGGGCACCTTCCGCTGACCCGTCCCTGTCGGCTGCTGCTCCTATCCTGAGCCGATGGACCTGCAGTGCAGCGGCGAGGTGTGGTCGTGGCGCGGCCCGGCGCCGCACCACGTCCTGTCCGCTCCAGACGAGCTCGGCGACCTCCGCTGCGTCGGCCCGACGATCGACGTGTGAGTGGCCGGATGAGCGTGCGTGCCCGGTTCCGACGGTGGTGGGTGGTGCCGTCCGTCGGGGTGCTGCTGGTCTCGGCGGCCTGCGACGGGTCGGGGTCCACGGGTTCCTCGAGTTCGGGCGCGGATCGGGCGACGCCGTCGGCGACGGTGACCACCACCGACGTGGCGCTGCCGGAGGGTGACGAGCCCGTGGTGGTCACCCCGTGGGGCGACGACCTGCTCGTGGGGTCACGCGCCCCGGAGGGGTCGGCCTCGCGTCCCCGGCTGACCGTTCTCGAACGAGGTGGTGGGTCCCGTGAGGTCGAGGTGACCCCGGTGTCGCCGACGGCCTTCCAGGCGAAGTGGCTCGTGGCGGCCCCGCGCGGTTCGGCGGTCGACCTGGTGGGTGGTGCGCCGGCGGGGGCCCACTCGAACACCCGGTGGAGCACGTGGCGGGGCGATGCCTCAGCCGTGCGCGAGCTGCCGCAGCCCTTCGCCACCTTCGGCGGCTGGGGCGCCGGCGCCCTGGTGTCGCTCGTGCAGACCCCGAGCGCCCCGGTGGTCGTCGGCTCGTGGGAGAGCGGGGGAGCCGGGCTCGACATCGCCCTGTGGCACCCGCAGGGCGAGCGCTGGGTGCGGGCGTCGTCGGCCGGCACCCCGCTCGCCAGCAGTGCGACGGCGCTGGTCTCGGCGCGGGGTGCGACGTCCGACCGGGCCGGGATGCTGGTCGTCGGCTCGGTGACCCTGCTCGGCGACGGCAGCGTCACGCAGCGCCCGGCCGTGTGGCGGTCCCCGGGCCCGGACGGCCCGTGGTCGCGCACCGACCTGCCCGGCGACGGGGCCCTCGGGGAGGCGCACGCCGCGGCCTGCGACGCCACCGGTCGCTGCACCGTCGTCGGCGCGGTCGACGGGGCGCTGCGCGGCTGGACCCTCGGCGCCGACGGCACCGTGGCCGGGCTGGGGCTGCCGGCGCTGGCCGTCGGCGAGCACGACCTGCTGACGGCCCCCCTGCTGGGGGGCGACGGCCCCACGGTCCTGCTCGCGAGCGGGGGCCACCTCGTGGTTCTGACCGTGGCCCGTGGTGAGGTCACCCGGGCCGACGGGCCACCGGCGCGACTGGTGCGTTCGTCGGCGAGGCTGCCAAGGGCGGACGGCGCGACCTACCTGGTGCTCGAGGACCCTTCCGGTGCCGCCCGCCTGGTGCGCCTCACCACCCCCTGACGCCGCGGCGGTCGACGGCGCGGGCTACCGCGTGGTGGTCGCTGTGATCACGACGAGTACCGAGCGGTAGCCGGCGCCGAAGCCCACGGTCCCGGCGCGGCATCCGGAGTCGGGTGCCCAGGTGATCGCCGGGTGAGGTGCTGGGCCGGCGGGTCGCTCGTGCGACTCAGCCTGGCCGACCGCCTGGCAGGTGCACGGATCGCATCACCGACGAGGCGGTAGCCGGAGGGAGGTGCCCGTCATGGGCGCCAGCACCCGACTCGAGGAGCCGGCCTCAGGCGAGGGCGACGCCGATGACGACGCCCACGGCGGCGAGCACGGCGTAGGCCACCTCGTAGAGCCCGGTCGCCGCCAGCACGGGCACCAGGTCGCGCCCGGTGGTGCCGGCCGCCACGGTGCGCACGCCCTTGACCGCCAGCGGCAGCGCGAGCAGCCCCAGCAGCACCCACGGCTGCCAGAACGCCATCCCGGCCAGGGTCAGCACCGACACCGCGACCAGCCCGGTGTAGAGCAGCCGGGTGCGCCGGTCGCCCAGTCGCACCGCGAGGGTGCGCTTGCCGTGCTCGGTGTCGGTGGGGATGTCGCGCAGGTTGTTGGCGACCAGGATCGCCGACGCGACCGCTCCCACGCCGACGGCGCCGATCACGCCGAACCAGGTCACGGCATCCGCCTGGGTGTACTGCGTGCCGAGGGTGGCCATCAGGCCGAAGAACACGAAGACGTAGACCTCGCCCAGCCCCCGGTAGCCGTAGGGGTTGTCTCCGCCGGTGTAGCGCCACGCGGCGAGCACCGCCAGCGCTCCCAGCGGCAGCATGATCCACGCCCCCGACAACGCCACGAGGGCGAGCCCGACGATGCCCGCGGCCCCGAACGAGAGCAGCGCGGCGAGCTTGACGTTGCCGGGCGCGGCGAGCCGCTGGCCGACCAGCCGCACCGGCCCGACCCGGGCCTCGTCGGTGCCCCGGATGCCGTCCGAGTAGTCGTTGGCGTAGTTCACCCCCACCTGCAGGGCGAGGGCCACGACGAGGGCGAGGATGCCGAGCGCGATGTCGGCGCGCCCCACCAGGTGGGCGGCGGCGGTACCGAGCACCACGGGGGCGACGGCGGCGGGCAGGGTGCGCGGGCGGGCGCCCGCCACCCACTGGGAGAGGGAGGCCATGTGGGCTCAGAGGTCCTTGAGGAAGTCGGGGTCGTCGTCGGGTCCGCGCGGGCGGCGGCGGTCCTGCTCGCGGCGCAGGTCCTCCCAGGTCTTCTCCCGGCCCCGGGACGGCACCGAGTGGCGCGTCGGGCGCCCGAGGAGCAGCCACGAGACCGGGCCGATCACCGGCAGGAGCACCACGAGGAGGATCCACGCGACCTTCGGCAGGTTGCGCATGTCGGCCTCGGGGGTCTGGAAGGCGTCGATGACGCAGTAGACCGTCAGCGCGAAACTGAGCAGGGCCGGGACGTAGCGGAGCACCCTCTCATCATCCCATGGTGAAGATGGCGGCCACCGCACGCCGGTCGGGCTTGCCCGGCCCGCGAAGGGGCAGCTCGGTGACCGTCGCCGCCCGCCGGGGCAGGGCGTGGTCGGGCAGGATGCCGCGCAGGTGCGCCCGCAGCTCGGCGACGGTCAGGCCCGCGCGCACCGCCCCCGGCTCGAGCACGACGAGGGCGCAGACCGCCTCACCCCACTCGGGGTCGGGGCTGCCGACGACGACGACCTCGGCCACGCCAGGCACGTGCTCGAGGACGGCCTCCTCGACCAGGCGGGGCGCCACCTTCAGGCCGCCGGTGTTGACCAGGTCGTCGACCCGGCCGTCGACGTGCAGCCGGGTGTACTCGTCGGTGTGGCCCACGTCGTCGGTGCGGAACCAGCGCATCCCGTCCTCGTCGACCCCGAAGGCCTCAGCGGTGAGGTCGGGGCGACCCAGGTACCCGTGCGCCACCGTCGCGCCCCCGAGATGGATGCGCCCTTCGTCGTCGAAGGCGATCTCGGTGCAGGGCAGCGGTTTCCCGTCGTAGACACACCCACCGGCGGTCTCGCTCATGCCGTACGTCGCGACGACCCGCACCCGGGCCTGCTCGGCCCGGCGGCGCAGCCGTGGTGGCATCGCGGCGCCGCCGACGAGCACCGCGTCGAACGCCCGCAGGGCGTCGTCACCCCCACGGGGGTGGTCGAGCAGCCGCAGCAGCTGGGTGGGCACCAGGCTGGTGTAGTGGCGCTCGTCGGGGTCGAGCTGCGCGGTGGCCGTGACGAAGGCCTGCGGGACGAAGCCGTCGGTGAGATCCATCGCGACCGGCGTGGTGCCGGCATCCAGCGACCGCAGCAGCACCTGCAGGCCCGCGACGTGGTGGGCCGGCAGTGCGAGCAGCCACTGGCCCGGGCCGCCGAGGTGCTCGTGCGTGGCCCGGCTGCTGGCCGTCAGGGCGGCCGCCGTGAGCAGCGCCCGCTTGGGGGTGCCGGTCGACCCCGAGGTGCCGACGACGACGGCCAGCCCCTCGGGCAGGTCGGCCGGGTCGTGCGGCGGCACGGTCGGCTGGGGTGCGGACGCGGCGTAGGGGAGCACCGGGGCGTCGCCCGCCAGCGCGTCGGCGAGGCAGGGGAGGACGGTGAGGGATGCCGGCCCCACGGGCACGGCGAGCGGCTGGAGCGCGGGCATCAGTGGATGTGGTCGCGCCAGTCGGCCGGCACGCGCTCGCGCGGGCCGGGCACCGACTGGCCGTCGGGCCGCGAGGTCGGCGGCGCGAGCGCCGGGCCGTCGACCATCGACTCGTCGCCGTAGTCCCAGAACCAGTCCTCGCCGGGCTCGAAGCTCTGCACCACGCGGTGGCCGGTGGCGGCGGCGTGGGCGGTGGCGTGCTGTGCCGGCGAGCTGTCGCAGCAGCCGACGTGGCCGCAGGCGGCGCAGCGGCGCAGGTGCACCCACCAGCCGGGTGGGTCGGCGGCCTCGCAGTCGGCGCAGCCGGGCCCGCTGGGGGGCACGGTCGGGTCGACGGACCCCGCGGGTGCGGTCTCGCTCATCGGTGTCCTCCGTCGTGCCGGTGCCGGTTCAGGTGGCGCCCCGGTGGCGTCGGGGCAGGCGTACACGCACCAGCGTGCCACCGGGACCCGACTCGATGTCGATGTCGCCGGAGTGACGTTCGACAACGATGCGCCGCGAGATGTCCAGGCCCAGGCCGGTGCCCTTGCCGACCTCCTTGGTCGTGAAGAACGGTTCGAACGCGTGCGACTGCACCTCGGGCGGCATCCCGGTGCCGGTGTCGGCGACCTCGACGACCACCCACCCGGCGGTGTCCGGCCGGGCCGACACGGTGAGGGTGCCGGTGCCGTCCATCGCGTCGATCGCGTTGTCGACCAGGTTGGTCCAGACCTGGTTGAGCTCGCCGGCCATCGCCTCGATCGGTGGCAGGCCGGGGGCGTAGTGCCGCTCGACGGTGATGCCGGTGCCGAGCTTGTGGCCCATCATCACGAGCGTGCTGTCCAGGCCCTCGACCAGGTCGGTGCTCTGCAGCGAGGCGCGGTCCATCTGCGAGTAGGAGCGCACGGCCGCCACCAGGGTGGAGACGCGCCCGGTGGCCTCCTTCACCTCCCGCACCAGCGAGGCGGTCGACAGCGACGACGACACCCAGTCCAGCGCCGGGCCCAGGCAGTCGGGCGGCAGCGCGGCGGCCACCTCGTCGCACCAGGCGACGTCGGCGCCGGCGGCCGCCAGGACCGGGGCGATCGCCCAGTCGCGGTCGACCCCGTGGTCGCCCAGCCAGTCGCTCAGCTCGTCCTCGCGGTCGGCCAGGGCGAGCCCGGCCAACCCCGGCTCGGGGCCGCTGACCCGCAGCCGCAGCCCGTCGAGGGCGGTGTACTGCTCGGGCGTGATGCCCCGGCGGGCGAGCTGGGCCAACGACGACAGCACCAGCTCGGACGTTCCCTGCAGTGCGTCGACCGCCCGCGTGGCGGCGGATGCCGGGTTGTTCAGCTCGTGCGCCAACCCGGCGGACAGCGTGCCCAGGGCGACGAGCGCCTCTCGCTGGCGGGCCGTGGACTCGATCCGGCGCACCGTGTTGACCAGCCCCTCGATGAAGTGCAGCCCGAACGGGAACCACTGCTCGGACAGCCGGCGCAGCTCGGGGGCGGCCAGGCGCAGCACCCGCCCCGGGTTCTCGGCGCGGGCGGTGGCGAAGTAGACGCCGAACTCGTCCCACGCGGCGAAGCCGCCGGCCCACTGCCCGGCCTCGGTCATGTAGCCCAGGACCGACTCCTCGGTGCCGACCTGCCGGATCAGCGCCACCGTGCCCTCGAGCAGCACCCACCAGTCGTCGGCGGGCCGGCCCTCGTGGAAGAGCAGCTCGCCACGGCGGGTGGGCTGCTCGGTGGCGGCGGCGAGCAGGTCACCGAGCTGGGCGTCGTCGAGCCCCGCGAAGAGCGGCAGGCTCCGCAGCTCGGCGAGGTCCATCAGACGCTCGCCAGGTAGCGGTGCACGAGGTACACCGACATCGCGCCCTCGCCGACGGCGGAGGCGACCCGCTTCATCGAGTCCAGCCGCACGTCACCCGCGGCGAAGACCCCCGGGATGCTCGTCTCGAGCGCGTACGGGGTGCGGGCGAGCGGCCACCGCCCGGCGTGCTCGGGCAGCTGCAGGTCGGGGCCGGTGACGACGAACCCCTTGGCGTCGCGGACCACGGCGTCGCCGAGCCAGTCGGTGCGGGGGAGCGCCCCGATGAAGACGAACAGCCAGTTGGTGTCCTCGACGGTCTCGGCACCGGTGTCGCGGTCGACGAGGGTCACCGACTCCAGGTGGCCGGTGCCGTGGGCGGCGACCACCTCGGTGCGGAAGCGCACCTCGACGTTGTCGGCGGCCCGGATCCGGTCGACGAGGTACTCGGACATGGAGTCCTCCAGGCGTGCACCGCGCACCAGCAGCACCACCCGGCTGGCGACCTTGGCGAAGTTGAGCACCGCCTGCCCGGCCGAGTTCGCCGCCCCGACGACGTGCACGACCTGGCCGGCGCACTGGGCGGCCTCGCTCGCCGAGGCGCCGTAGTAGACGCCGCGCGACCCCAGCGCGTCGGCCCCCCGGGCCTCGAGCCGCCGGTAGGAGACCCCGGTGGCGATGAGCACGGCCCGGCTCTCGACCACGCCGCCGTCGGCGAAGTGCACGGCGAGCACCGGGGCGCGCTGCTCGAGCCCCACGACCTCACGGGCGAGCACCGTCTCGGCCCCGAACCGCGACGCCTGCGCGACGGCGCGGTGGGTGAGGTCGGCACCGGAGACGCCCTTGGGGAAGCCGAGGTAGTTCTCGATGGCGGCGCTCTGGCCGGCCTGCCCGCCGGGTGCGTCGCGCTCGACCATCACCGTGCGCAACCCCTCGGATGCCGCGTACACGGCGGCCGCGAGCCCCGCCGGACCGCTGCCGACGATGCACAGGTCGTACAGCGGCTGCTCGGCCC
Organism: Ornithinibacter sp.; assembly: GCA_035702525.1. Taxonomy (GTDB): domain Bacteria; phylum Actinomycetota; class Actinomycetes; order Actinomycetales; family Dermatophilaceae; genus Fodinibacter. The sequence continues at coordinate 12,017 of DASSQL010000022.1, forward strand.
GGGTGCGCAGGCCGAGGGCGTCGGCCAGCTCGACGCTCGTCGGGTGGCGCAGCGGGTCGCCCTCGGGCAGCAGGACGAGCGGCAGGTCGGTGTGGTCGGCACCCGCCAGCTCGAGCAGGCGGCCGCCCTCCTCGTCGCGCTCCAGGTCGACCCAGCTGTAGGGGATGTGGTTGCGCGCCAGGAACATCTTCACGTCGTAGCTGCGGTCGCTCCAGAGGTGGCCGACGACCCGTACGACCGAGCTGGTGTCGGGGTGGTCCTGGCGCCAGGCCTCGAGCAGGTCGTCGACAACCGGGTAGAGCGTGCTCTCGGGCGGCTCCCACGGCTTGAACATGTAGTAGTCGAGGCCGATGTCGTTGATCGCCCGGATGGCGACGTCGGTGTCGGCGTACGCGGTGAGCAGGAGCAGCCGGGTGTCGGGGGAGGTCTCGCGGACCTTCGCCATCAGCTCGATGCCGGTCATCCCCGGCATCCGCTGGTCGGAGACCAGCAGCGCCACCGGGCGGGACCGCAGGGCGAGCTCGGCCAGCACACCGAGGGCCTCGTCGCCGGACGTCGCGCGCACGATGCGGTAGTCGGAACCGTAGCGAGTGCGCAGGTCACGCACGATGGCACGGGACACCTGGGGGTCGTCGTCGACGGCCAGGATCGTCGCCCGCTGCGGCATCCGGACTCCTCGTGCTCGGGGTCGTCGCTCACCCTAGGGGTGGTCGCGGCCGGGGCGGAAGGGAATCGGTCGGGGCCGTGGGTCGCGTTCGGGCGCACCGTGCGGGACCATGGGCGCACGGTAGGAGGTGGCGCGGTGGACGAGTCGTTCTCGACGCACCTCGAGCAGGTGCAGCGGCAGCGGGCCGAGCTCGGGGAGTCGATGGCAGCCCTCGAGGCCGCCCTGACCCTCCCGGCGGGTGCGGGCCCGGTGTGGCGTCGACGGGTGCGGGCCGCGCTCACCGAGCTCTGCCACGACCTGCGCGACCACGCGACCCTCACCGAGGTCGAGGGTGGCCTCTACGCCGACATCGGGGTGACCGCACCTCGGCTGACCCATGGCGTGGAGGTGCAGCTCGGCGAGCACGCCGAGGCGCTGGCCGAGGTCGAGCGGCTGCTCGCCGAGCGCGACGAGGGGCTGCGTGACGAAAATGCCGTGGAGGCGCACCGCGAAGCGTGCATCCGGCTGCTCGGACGCCTGGTGCGGCACCGGCAGCGCACCTCCGACCTGATCTACGAGGCGTACGCGGTCGACATCGGCGGCTCCGGCTGACCCGCCGGCGACCCGTCCGAGACGTCTGTGCTCGCGGGTAACGTCTGGCGGATGGTGGTGTGCTCGGTGGGTGGGACCAGTGGCTGACGCGGACGACGTGCGCCGGCTGGCCCTGTCGTTGCCGCACGTGGTGGAGGTCCCCAGCGCCGGGTTCGACTTCCGGGTGGCCGACCACGGGTTCGTCTGGTCGTGGCCGGAGCGGCGCCCGGGGCAGCCGCGCGTCATCCGCACCGACGTCGCCGTGCTGTTCGTCGGCGACCTGGAGGAGCAGCAGGCACTGCTGCTCGGCGAGCCCGGGCTGTTCTTCACGGCGCCCGGCTACGAGAGCTCACCGCTGGTGCTGCTCCGGCTGGACGCGGTCGGGGTCGAGCGGCTCACCGAGCTCGTGACCGACGCGTGGCGGATGCGCGCCCCGGCCGAGCTGGTCGGCGACCTCGATCTCGACGGCTGACGACGGCGATCCGTGCCGACGTGCACCGGCCCGGAACGCCACGGACCACGTGCCCCGCCGGGGCACGTGGTCCGCGATGTACGGGCTTCAGCCCCCTGCGGCTGCCGCCCGCGCCACGCGCCGGGGCCCTGCCTCCCCGTCGGTGGAGTCGGTGGTGGTGATCCCGGACGAGGCGCCCCCTGCAGGCGCCTGGTCCGTGCTGCGCACCCAGCGGCCCCCTGCGGCCGCTGACTGCGTCTCGTTCACAAGGACGACTCTGCCCGGCCTCGGGTGCGCCGACGGGAGCGGAACGGGTGCAGAACGGGTGCAGTTCTTCCCGCCTCGGGTGCTCAGGTGATGGCCCGGGGAACCGGATGGGCACCCCACTCGAGACGGCGGCCGTGGGCTCAGGTGACGAGCAGCGCGGTCACCGACACGACCACGCTCGCCACGATCTCGCCGAGGCCGACGACCTTCGGCGAGAGGTGGTAGGCCGGCAGCACCGCCGCCCGGATGGTCAGCGCGGCGAAGACGACGACGAGCCACGGGCTGACCCACACCATGGCGACCGTCGCGCCGGCGTGCGCCAGGGCAGACAACCACTGGAACCGCTCGTCGTCGCGTTCGCGGATCATCGACTTGACGTAGAGCACCGTGCCGACGAGGTAGGCGGTCACGACGCCGGTGAGGGTCCAGGCCCGGGCCCAGTCGGTTCCGCCGCCCGCGTCGTACGCCACGAGCACCATGAGCGACGAACCGGCGCTGGTCGCGATGCCGCTCCACAGGCTGCGGTCGTCGCGGCGAGCGCTGGCGACCAGCCCCACGACCAGTGGCACGACGAACAGCGGCACCCAGCGGACCAGCCCGGGGTCCGTCGCCAGGGTGACGGCGCCGAGCGCGCAGGCCAGGACGGCGTACGCGCGCACCGGAGGCAGGTACCTGCGCTGCCGGCCGGACTTCAGCCACAGCCCCGTCGCGTTGAAGGCGAGGTAGCCGGCGAACCAGAACGCCGTGAGCGGGAGGTCGACCCACGCGGGGCCGGCCGCGAGCACCCCGACGGCCAGCGGCATCGTGAGCATCGCCCAGGCGCCGTGCTGGCGAGGGACCCACCCCGGTCCCCGTCTGCGGCTCACCCCACCGAGGGTAGGAGCCCCCCGTCGGGGTGCGTCCGTCCGGGTGAGCCAACCCACCGCCGCGTGTCCCGAGCCGGTCCGGGTCCCTATCACCCGCGGGGGGTGATGGTGCTCGTTACCCCTGTGCCCGGCATCCGTCCCGGGGGTACCGTCGCGGCGTCACCCCCGACGCCGTGGAAAGTGCAGGACGCCGTGAAGCGCACCAAGCCCCTGGCCCTCGTGGCCGCCATCCTCGTCGCGCTCGTCGCGCTGCTCTCCGCGTGCGGGGGCGAGGACAACGCCCCGAACGCCCCGACCATGGTCGAGGGCAGCTGGAAGCTCGAGACGCTCAACGGCGCCGCCGCCGACCCGGCCGTTCCCTCGACGCTGTCCTTGAACGACGGCAAGGCGACCGGGAACGCCGGTATCAACAGCTTCAACGGCAGCTACGAGGCACCCAGCGACGGCGTGCTGACCTTCGGTCCCCTCGCCTCGACGCAGATGGCCGGCCCGGACAACGCCATGAAGCAGGAGCAGGACTTCCTCAAGGCGCTGGGGGACACCAAGAAGTTCACCACCGAGGACGGCGCGCTCGTGCTCATGGACGACAGCGGGACCAAGCTCGCGGTGCTCAAGGCCGCCGGCAACGGCTGAGCCGCCCACCCGTCCCGCCGAGCCCGGCCCCGCACGGGGCCGGGCTCAGCGCGTCGTCGGGTCCTCTGCGCGGCGGGCTCGTCAGAAGTACCAGGGGAAGGGCGACCAGTCGGGGTCGCGCTTCTCGAGGAACTGGTCGCGCCCCTCGACGGCCTCGTCGGTCATGTACGCGAGCCGGGTCGCCTCGCCGGCGAAGACCTGCTGGCCCATCAGCCCGTCGTCGACGAGGTTGAAGGCGAACTTGAGCATCCGCTGCGCCTGCGGACTCTTGCCCATGACCTCGCGGGCCACCTGCAGCGCCTCGGCCTCGAGGTCGGCGTGGTCGGCGACGATGTTGACCGCGCCCATCGTGTGCATGTCGTCGGCGCTGTAGGTGCGGCCCAGGAAGAAGATCTCGCGGGCCCGCTTCTGCCCCACCATCTTCGCGAGGTAGGCGCTGCCGTACCCGCCGTCGAAGCTGCCGACGTCGGCATCCGTCTGCTTGAACGCGGCGTGCTCGCGCGAGGCGATCGTGAGGTCGCAGACGACGTGCAGGCTGTGCCCGCCGCCGGCCGCCCAGCCGTTGACGACGGCCACGACGACCTTGGGCATGGTGCGGATGAGGCGCTGCACCTCGAGGATGTGCAGGCGGCCGCCCTCGGCCTTGACCCGACGCTCGTCGACGGTGTCGGCCGTGGTGCCCTCGGCGTACTGGTAGCCGGAGCGTCCGCGGATGCGCTGGTCGCCGCCGGTGCAGAAGGCCCACTTGCCGTGGCTGCCGGTCCCTTCGGGGCCGGGACCGTTGCCGGTGAGCAGGACGACGCCGACGTCGGCCGTGCGGCGGGCGTGGTCGAGCACCCGGTAGAGCTCGTCGACGGTGTGCGGCCGGAAGGCGTTGAGCACCTCCGGGCGGTCGAAGGCCACGCGCACGCAGCCGAGGCCGGCGGCCCGGTGGTAGGTGACGTCGGTGAGGTCCTCGAAGCCGGGCACCTCCTGCCAGGCGTCGGGGTCGAAGGTCTCGCTGACACCGGGGATCGCGCTCACGGCCGCAAGGCTAGCCGCGGCCGCGCCCGTGGGTCTGCTCCGGGTCGTCGGCGGGAGCAGCGGGCTGCCACGGCATACGGTGGCCGCATGGTGCTGCCCCCCGTCGGTGACCTGCTCGCCGCCCTCCACGTGGTCGCCATCCCGATGCGCGTGCCGTTCCGTGGAGTGACGACCCGTGAGGTCGCGTTGTTCGAGGGGCCTGCCGGCTGGGGGGAGTTCGGGCCGTTCCTCGAGTACGCCCCGCCGGAGGCGTCGCGGTGGCTCGCCTCGGCCGTTGAGTCGGCGTGGGTCGGGTGGCCGGTCGCGCTGCGGGCCACCGTGCCGGTCAACGCGACCGTGCCGGCGGTGCCGCCAGACCAGGTCGCCGGGGTGCTGGCGCGGTTCCCCGGGTGCACGACGGCCAAGGTCAAGGTGGCC